>JAICVE010000473.1 GCA_025935475.1 Nitrospira sp.
ATCGGGCATTCGCAAGTGGTCGGGCGAGACCGTTCGGAGCTGTTCGAGGTCCGCATCATTGATGAGTTCGACGAGGAGCTGCCGCGGGGCGTAGTGGGCCAGATCGCGGTGCGTCCAAAGGTGCCAAACATAACCATGCTCGGTTATTGGCATCAGCCCGAGGCGACGGCCGAGATGTGGCGAAATCTATGGCTGCACACAGGGGATGCGGGATTTCAAGACAAAGAGGGCCTATTCTATTTCACGGACCGGCTGAAGGATACGATCCGGCGGCGGGGCGAAAATATTTCCTCCATGGAGGTCGAGGGCGTGCTTAACCAGCATCCTAATGTCCAAGAATGCGCAGTCTTCCCCGTCAAGTCCGTTCATACCGAAGAAGAAGTGATGGCGGCAGTTGTGTTGCGTCCGGGACAAATGGTCCACCCGAAAGACATCACGCGTTTTCTGGAACCGCGAATGGCTCGGTTCATGCTGCCCCGCTACATCCGCCTCCTGACCGAGCTGCCCAAAACGCCGACGGGCAAGGTCAGGAAGCATCTCCTCCGCGAGGAGGGAATAACGGCCGACACGTGGGACAAGGAGCAAATTTGATCTAGCAAGTTCCGGAGGGAGCGTTCTCCACCAATTCAATGATGATGCCGCAAGGATCGCGCAGATATCCGGCTCTGAGGCCCTTCACCGGACCCGTGTCAACGAGCGCGATTTCACCTTGCGGACTGGCGCCCGCAGCAATCAGCCTTGCCCAGAGATCGTCGATGTCCGTCACGTCAAAACAGACATGTGCGGCACATGGCATGTTCGGATCGATGCAGCCACAAGCTCCCGATCCTGCCGTGTATTGGATCAATTCGAGATGGGTGCCGTGGCCATAGAGATGAGCAACCAACAGCTCGGCGCCGGACACGCCGGTAACCTTGGCTTGCCAATCACCTCTTCGAGGCGAGACGGAGCGGGCCTCGAAGCCCATGGCTTCCGTCCAGAAGCGCAGGGCACTCTTCATATCGAGGACCGTGAAACTCGTATGATTGAAGCCAGTGATCACTGCCTACTCCTTCTCACGTGTAGCCATAAGCGGTCCAGCCACCGTTCACTTCGAGGACATGACCGGTCACATAGGCCGCTCGGCGGTTGTCGAGGAGATAGGCAATGCCTTCTGCCACCTCCGCTTCCTCGCCGAAGCGCCCGAGCGGGGTTCGCCGGTTGATGGCGGAGGGGTCGAAGCCTCCGGCTTCGGCCATGGTTCGCGTGGTATCGTTCATGATGTAGCCCGGCGCGATCGCATTGACGCGGATACCACGTCCGGCCCATTCAACCGCCTGCATCTTGGTGAGAGCGATGAGGGCACTCTTGGAAACGCAGTAGGGGCCACGTCCTGGTGCGGCTACTTGGCCCAGAACGGAGGAGACATTGACAATTGAGCAGCCGCGGCCCATTCGCGGCACGACCATGTTCGCAATCGAAAGCGGCGCGAAGAAGTTGACGTCGAACACGCGCTGCCAGCGCTCCAGCGAAAGCTCAAGCAGGGACCCATGATCCCAGGTGCCGGCATTGTTCACGAGATCGTCTATGCCACCCCAGGTTTCGAGCATTGCATCCAGCGCGGCGGTAACGGCCTTGCGGTCCGTTACATCGCCGGCCAGTCCAATGCCCTTGTTCCCACCCAGCTTTGCAGCGGTTGATCGTGCTGCGTCTTCATCCCGGTCGAGTATGGCAATGCAGGCGCCCTTCGATTCAAGAAGCGTGGCTGTTACGGCCCCTATGCCGGCACCTCCTCCAGTAATCAGAATACGGCGGCCCGCGAAGTCCTCTGCTCCGGCCATGACCTCTCCTCCTGATCGACAGTCATAGAGAGACACTATCTCTGCAGCGATGAACCGTCGCCAATTGAATTATCCAGTTCCCGGCGTGGCGCCGGCTGCAGGCAAAGCATCCCTTTGTTGGATCAGCCGGGACGATAAACGCGAGTTGCCTCCGGGTCCTTCGTGTCAACTGGAAGTACGGCCAATTCCGTCCAAAACGCGTCCGGCATGGGATAAGTCGCCCACTCTAGTGTTTCTCGAATCCGCTGCGGCATGCTCACGCCGCAAATGGTGGCGGCAATGCGTTTATCTCGCATCGAAAACTGCAGAGCAGCGGCGCCCATAGGCACCCGATGGCGTGCGCACAGGCTTTCGATTGCGCGTATCGGCTCCAGTATTGCGGGCGAAGC
>JAICVE010000449.1 GCA_025935475.1 Nitrospira sp.
AAGCCGGCCCCCGCGTTTCGGCGGACTATCCCTTGCGAATGGTCTTTTGGGCTTCGGCGAACACGGCGTGAAACATGGGTCTGGTCAGTTTCCCGGTGAACGTGTTCTGCTGACTAGGATGATACGAGCCGATGAGCGTCGCGCCCCAAGGCAGCCGATAGATTTGACCGTGTCCGAAGGTCGGAAGCGGTGAAGGAAGCAGGCGTCCTTCTTCCCGGCAGACTCTGAGGTAATGATCAAAAGCGATCTTCCCCAGGCTCACGACGACGCGTACGTTCGGCAGGAGCCTCAGTTCATCTCTCACATACGGGCGACATCGTTCGAACTCCTCGGGCGCCGGTTTGTTGTCCGGCGGGGCACAACGCACCGTCGCTCCGATGTAGCAATCCGACAAGACCAGGCCGTCGTCTTTGTGCTGAGAGGTCGCCTGGTTCGCAAATCCAAAGTGGTACAGCGCCTCGTAGAGCCAGTCCCCACTCCGATCACCGGTGAAGATGCGCCCCGTTCGGTTGCCGCCATGCGCAGCCGGCGCCAAGCCGAGAATGTAAAGACGCGCGGCAGGATCGCCGAAACCAGGGACCGGACGACCCCAATAGATCCAGTCCCGATACTGCCGTCGTTTTTCCTTTGCGACCGTCTGCCGGTACGTTACCAGACGCGGACAGGCGGTACATGAAGCGATGCGTTGATTGAGAACTGTGAGCGATTTCATCGCGCAGAAGTGTAACACGTTTCTGAAAGGCGATCCTGCTTGCCGGAGTCACCGCTTGCTGTTAGCATGACGACCGTGAGGATGAAAATGTCCATTCAACTGGGAGGAGCGATGGGCGTGCTGCGCGTGTTACTGGCGGCGGTGTTGGCGATGACCGTTCCGATGTCCGCAAAGGCTCAGCCGCAACCGGACACCATTTCAAAAGAATCTTCCGCCGCAGCGGGTGCCAACGGTGAAACGGAACGGGAGCTTGCGCTTCCCGACCCGCTGGACAACCCGAACGAGCCCGAAGACCGCCTCGTGATCCTTCCTGAGATCAAACGGGAAGGCGAGCGCTTTTACCTCAGTTCCTTCAAGCTTCCGGACAAGCTGACGTTCGCGGGGCAACCCGTGCCGCTCGACAGTTGGCAGGTCCGGGAGCGGATTGAGTACGAGTTCTACCAATTCCTGGAAGACCAGGGAGAAAGCATCATTTTGGCGAAACGCACGGGCCGCTGCTTTCCTCCGGCGGAGCGCCAACTGGCGGAGGCTGGCTTGCCTGACGATCTCAAATATATGCTGCTCGTGGAAAGTAAATGTATTTCTGCCGCGTATTCCAGAGCCAAGGCGTCGGGCCCCTGGCAATTCATCCCTTCCACAGGTCGGCGCTATCGATTGAAAAGCGATGCCGTACGCGATGAGCGGCGGAATCTGGAGATGTCCACGGAAGCGGCGGTCAAATACCTCAAATACCTCAAGGACTTTCAGCAGAATGACTGGTTCATGGCCATGGCTTCCTACAATGCCGGCGAAGAACGCGTCCGCAAGCTGCTCAAGGAGCAGAAGATCACCGACTACTGGAAAATGCACGGGCCGCGGGAAACCATGCGCTATGTGCCGCGCATCATCGCCGCCAAGGAGATCTATAGCCAGCCGGAAAAATATCTGGGGTTGAGCAAAAAGGATCTGTATATTCCCCTGGAAACCGAAACAATCACCGTGAACATCAAGGAGCCGCAGCGCGCGCTCACCTCTATCGCCGAGGAATTCGGAACCTATTTCCTGGAACTGAAATTACTGAACCCCGAGTTCAAGAAAGATTTCTTGCCGCACGGCACATATCAGATCAAGGTCCCTCGTCAGAGCTGTCCCTCCCGCTGCTTCAAACAAGACAAGTCGCCCTGACCGGTGTGCTTTCTCGTCTTCTAGCGCCCACCCATGCTGATCCGGATTCCTGCGTCTCGCGCCCGTCCGCTGCTGGCCAGTATGTTGAGACAGGCGCTGGCATCCGCTCATGCCGGCCGCGCACTCCGACGGTCTCTTCGCAAGGACGGAGATCATCTCACCATCGGGCGTCGCCGCTACGACCTGCGCGACTTTGAGCGGATCGTTGTCGTCGGAGCAGGCAAGGCCGCCGCCACGATGGCCCGCGCAATTGAGCCGATCCTTGGACGTCATCTAGACGGCGGCGTGGTGGTCGTAAAATACGGCCACGGGCTCCCCACCACACGCATCGCCGTTGTGGAGGCCGGCCATCCGCTGCCCGACCGGGCGGGTCTGATGGCAGCCGGACGCATTATGAAACTCGTCACAGGACTCACCGCACGCGATTTGTTGATCGTGCTGCTCTCAGGAGGCGCCTCGAGCTTGATGCCGGCACCGGTGTCCGGCGTGACGCTCGGCGACAAACAGCGCGTGACAGAACAGTTGATGCGATGCGGCGCCAGCATTGCTGAGGTCAATACCGTCCGCAAACATCTTTCCAATCTGAAAGGCGGCCGGCTCGCCGCCTT
>JAICVE010000365.1 GCA_025935475.1 Nitrospira sp.
CCGAGCGGCAAGTTTCTGGACTGGGGCAACATCGATTTCGACGTAAACCTGATCGTCTCCGATTGCGCCTTCCGGGCCGATGGACAGTTGTTTTTCGACCTCTTCAATACCGACGGCTTCCTCGGCGACGTGCCGCTCGTGAACTCGGCCTACGCCCCTTATTTCGACGTCCTGCCACGCAAGTACCGGTTCCGGATTCTCAACGCCAGCATGTCACGCTTCTTCAAGCTGGCGCTGGCCGGTCCGACCGGAACGGCCGTGCCATTCCAGTTCATCGCCAATGACGGAAACTTTGTCGTCAATCCGATTACCCTGACGACTCTGGATCACCAGGGTACGGCAGAACGCTACGATATCGTGGTCGATTTCTCGCGATTCCGTCCCGGCGACAAGATCAGTCTCGTCAATCAAGTGCAGATGCGGCCGGACGGTCGCGGCCCCCAAGCTGACCTCACGCTGGCCCAAGCCCTCGCAGGTGACCCGCTGGACGCCTGCATTGGCCCAATCATGCAATTCCGGGTCTCGAGTTCTGTGCAAAGTTACGACTCCCCCGGCTACACCTATACCTCGACGGTAGACAGCAGTGTTGTTCCGGTCACATTGACTCAGCAGATACCCATCGTCGCGCCTGTGAGAACAAGACTCGTCGAGTTCGGACGCTCGGGTAATGGCGACTCGCGCAACAGCGCGGGACAGTGCACGCCCGATTGTCCGGAAAACGCAGTCTTCCCATGGACCATCAGGGTCAATGGTCAGGAAGCGCATTCCATGAACGCCAACCGGATTTCTCTCCTGATACCCAAACCGGGTGAAATCGAGCACTGGACCTATGTGAACGGCGGCGGCGGTTGGGATCATCCGATCCATCTTCACTTCGAAGAGGGCGTCACCATCAACCGCGGAACCGATGCCATTCCGGCAACCGAAAGGAACGTCCGTAAGGACGTCTGGCGATTGCGCGCGACCGGCCAGCGGCAGGTCACGTTCCAGATTCAGTTCGGCGAGTATGGCGGCTCATATGTCAACCACTGCCACAATACCGTGCACGAGGACTTTGCGCTGCTGATGCGGATTCAACTGCTGACGGGTGTACCGGGCTCTCCTCAAACAGCCGTCACGCCGACGCCGAATCCAACGCCAGACGGCATTGTCTGGACGACTCCGGAAATTCTCCCGGAAGGCGACCCGAGGGACTAATCTCAGATACCGGCCGGGAGGACTCACATGAGGACTTTCTATCCAATCTCGAAACGGGCGGCGCTCGCGCTCATGATCACCGTCCCGTTCACACTGTCGGCGTCTGGACAGACTGCGCCGCCGCCGTCCGGGACGAAGAAGCCAGCTTCAGCCACCCCGCGGATGATCGACGAAGCGATACAGCGTTCGCAGGCACGCTCCATCAAGGAACGAGATCAACGCATACCGGAGCAGTTTGGTAGCGAAGAACCGTTCACCTACGTCCCGAAGACAAACTAGGAAAGTGCTTCGATCCAGGTCGGAACGACGCACAATGAAATGCCGAACCATATTTGGGAGACGGATATGCGATGGATCGGGATGCTGGCGATAGCGCTGCTTGCTGCTGCGGCTGTCGTGGCACCGGATGCCAGCCAGGCGCAAAGCCGCCAGTGGGGAGAGGACTACATTCCTAATCTCGCGGTCAAGACCCAGCACGGAAAGACAGTCCGCTTCTACGATGACCTGATCAAAGACAAGATCGTGATCATCAGCTTTATCTACACGAGTTGCACCGATATCTGCCCACTCACGACGGCCCGTTTATCCCAGCTCGAGGAGAGGCTGGGCGACCTCGTCGGCCGCGAGATCTTCTTTATTTCAATGACCGTTGATCCGAAAAGGGACACACCCGAGCGGCTGCAACAGTTTTCATCGGCTTTTACAACCGGGCCGGGCTGGACTTTCGTCACCGGTGATCCCGAGGATATCCGGGCGATCAATTACAAGTTCGGAGAGCGAAGCGAAATCCTGAGCGAGCATCGAAACCAGATCGTACTTGGCAACGATGCGACCGGCGAGTGGCAACGCGACTCGGCATTCAGCGATCTCAACCGGCTGGTCATGACGGTTCGTAGTCTGGATCCAAAGTGGCGCGATCAGGTGCGGCCCCCGGCGGTTGATCTGGGGAGCGATACCGGACTTGCCATGAGCGATCAGCCTGGCCAGGCCCTTTTCAAGAAAATTTGTGCCCCGTGCCATACGATCGGTGTCGGCGACCGGGTTGGGCCTGACCTGCGCGATGTCACGGCACGGCGTGAACGCTCCTGGCTTTCGGCGTTCATCCAGAACCCTGCGAAACTCCGCGCGTTGCGCGATCCGGCGGCGATTGCGCTTGCCGAAAAGTATCCTGCGGTACGCATGCCGGTCCTGGGCCTCGGTCAACAGGATGCGGCGGACCTGGTTTCCTACCTTGCCGCGGAAACCACGCGACTTCGCGAGGACCAGGCGCCAATGCCGGTCAAGCATCAGAAGGGCGGTCACGCGCACCACCATTGAGAGTGAGGAAATGTCATTGCCAAGCGAGGAGTTGCAGCCGTGAACGCATTGAACGATGTGGCGAGCCCTGTCGCTCGTCCGAATAGCCGAGCGAAAACCACCAGCGAGACCCCGACGCCGCAATCCGGCACGTCGGCCGACGCGCAGATGGGATTAACCGAGAAGCTGCGGCGTGACGCCGCCACCTTGCGCAACACCGTCGTATTTTCCCAGGCGGTGGGTGTGTTGATGCGCTCTCCCCACTACAGGGAATACAGGATAGCGGATCTTGAATGGCTGTTGCTGCCGCCAATCACCAACGGACAATTCCGGATCGGCGAGACCAAGCTAGACGAAAAGCATGGCGGGGCGACACTGCCAGTGGCCCTTGTCTTGTGGGCCTTCGTTTCACCGGAAGTGGACCAGCGCCTGACGATGGCAATGGGCACCGCGCCCCAGCTCGCGCCCGGGGAATGGAAATCGGGAGACATTCCCTGGCTGCTACATGCGGCCGGCGAGACGCGTTTTGTCCGGCCCGTCGTGAACCAGCTGATGCAGACCACGTTCAAGGGGCAGAAGGTCAAGGTACTCGCCCGCGACAAGGACAATGCGATCAAGATACATGTCCTTGAGAGTGCCACAGCGTCCTAGCGCATGATCGATACGCGCCGGCGATACCTCCCGATCGGGTCGTCGCCGCCGGTGGGCGCGTTCATCGCTCGCGGAACGCCTTGACGATCTGATCG
>JAICVE010000428.1 GCA_025935475.1 Nitrospira sp.
GCTCGGCCTCGGGTTATCGATCGTTCGGACGCTCGTGGAGCTGCATGGAGGCACAATCGAGGCAGGTCGTCCAGAAGAAGGAGGCGCGGAGTTCCATTTTACCCTGCCCCTGCGCTATGCGCTGGAATCCACCACCGCTGCACCAGGAACGCCTCGTCGCATCCTGGTCGTGGATGATGACAAGGACATCCGAGAATTGCTCGAGGACCGTCTGCGGGCGATGGGGTATCTGGTTGAAACGGAAACCGACGGCCTGCGTGCGTTGAAGGCGGTCGGGTCCGGGAGGGTTGGGGGCATGATTCTCGACATCGGGATTCCCTCCCTTGACGGCATGGAGGTACTGAGGCAGATCCGGCAATCGAATGCACAGCTGCCGATCATCATGGTGACGGCATCGGGGGCCAAAGACACTGCCATCAAGGCGATCAGCCTCGGCGCACAGGCCATCCTGTTAAAGCCGTTCGATGTGGAGGAGCTGCAGCAAGTCATCCAATCGTGTTTTCGAACATAGCAGGGCGTTGCAAAGGGAAGGGCGTTGAAAAAGCACGGCACCATTGAATGCGCCAACGATTCAAGGAGATGACAATGAGCGAAGCCGGTTGCGCCTGGTCGCAGAACGAGCGTCAATTCTCTCTCCTACGCATCGCGCTGGCTGGAGCGCTCATGTTTGTATGTTGGCATGGGGCTTTTGAACCCGTCTTGGCGCAGGTGCCGAGGATTCAAGGACAGGGGACGGCGGCAAGTGGAATGGGCAATGCGTTTTCCGCCCAGGCCGATGACCCATCGGCGCTCCACTACAATCCCGCCGGCATGACCCAACTCCATGGTGTGGAATTCATGACCGGTGTGCTGCTTTCTGGGGGAACAACCTCGTTCACCAGTCCGACAGGTGCGACCGCCACCGGCGATCGTAACGGCAGTGTCGCGTGGCCGCCGCCCGGACATCTCTATGTGACGGCGAACCTGAAAGATCTCGGCGTGGCGGCGCTGGGTGATCTCACGGCCGGGATCGGCGTGACGGTTCCCTTTGGCTCTCTCACCCGATGGCCGAACGATGGGCCGTTTCGGACGGCGACAACATTCAATAGCCTGCCGTTGCTCGATATCAAGCCGACGCTGGCCTATAAGTTGACGGACGATTTCTCGGTCGGCCTGGGCGCGGATATCTATACGTTTTCAGGACTCTTCGGAGAAGGCCATGTCGAACGTACCTCGGTGTGGCCCGGTGGGGGCGGCATCCCTGCCGGGTCGCAAGTAGAGTTGTTTGGTGCCGATACCGCAGCGGGATTTAACGCAAGTCTCTTGTATACCGCCATCAAGAATGCGGACGGGAAGCCGCTGGCAAATATCGGGATCGTCTACCGCAGCCAGGCCACGCTGCATTTGAACGGAGCGTTCCTGGCGAATGGAGCCAAGGTCTCGGATGCCACGGCAACTCTTGTCCTGCCTCAAGTCATCACGGGGGCGGTCGCCCTCTGGCCCGTTCGGGACCGCGAGCACGAATGGAAACTGGAAGTGGACGTGGATTATGTCGGCTGGAAATCCGTGCGGAATCTGGACGTGCACTTGGCCAATGGGAGCACCATTCCTCAACCGCTGAATTGGCGGAGCACCTATGGGGTGATGTTGGGAACCGAATACAAGTGGCTGACGCTGGAGTCGCTGCCGTTCTGGGAAGTGGCCCTTCGAGCCGGATACACGAATCAGCAAACGCAAATGCCCGATTTCGGCTTCGATCCTGGGAGTCCGTCGGCCGATGTGAACATTATCGGCGGCGGGGTGGGGCTGGTCTGTAAAGAGCAGGGCGAGTTTCTTGGGGTCATTCCCTGCGGGGACTTGGGCATCGGAGCCGTGAAAACCAAGCTGATCGGCTTGGATCTGTCGTACCAGGCCGCGCTGTATGAAGAGCGGACCGTCACGGGAAATCGCAATCCGACGGTCAATGGACTGTACAAGACAACGCTACATACCGGCGGCATCTCGATCCGAGTCGCATTTTGATGGATTGGGGCTAGCCGCTCAGTAGACGCGTGGAATGCGTGAACCGATAGCGCAGAGGGTTTCGTAGGGAATCGTCCGGGTCCATCTTGCAATCTCGTCGGCCCAGATGGCCTCTTGGCCCTGGCGGCCAATCAGCGTCACGCAGTCTCCTACGCGGACCGATGGGATGTCGGTCACATCCACCATGGTCATATCCATACAAATGAGTCCGACAATGGGGGCGCGTTTCCCGTCAATGAGGACGAAGCCTTTATTGGAGAGCTGGCGGTTGTATCCGTCCGCGTAGCCGATCGGCAAGACGGCGATCGTGGAGGGTCTTTTCGCCACAAAGGTTCGGTTATAGCTGACCGTTTCGCCGGGCTTGATCGTTCGTAACTGCACGACCATGGCGCGAAGCGACAACACCGGTTGCAGTTGGGGGCAGGGGACTGCATCCGGAAGCGTATGGTAGCCGTACAACATGATGCCGGGCCGTACCAAGGAAAAATGCGATTGCGGATACCGCATGATCGCCGCGCTATTGGCCACATGCACGAAGGGCACGGTCATCCCGCGCTGTTCGATTTGCTCGAGGAGTCCGCGGAAACACTTTAGCTGGTGCTCGGTGTGGCCCGAATCGTCTCCGTCGCTATCCGCCAGGTGGGTCATGAATCCTTCGATGCGGATGGATTTCCAACGTAAAACGGCATCCAGAAACATCAACAATTCGGACGCCGGAAGGCCGAGGCGCCCCATCCCGGTATCCA
>JAICVE010000474.1 GCA_025935475.1 Nitrospira sp.
GATCTGGCGAAGCAAGTCATCTTCCTGTTTCTGAAGCTCGCAGAAGAGGGTTTGCAATGCCTGCGTGCGATTTGTGGCGTCTTGTTGTTCGGCTAATCACGCCTTGCTCTTTGCGTCGGCGGCCTGTTGTTGACGTTGCGTTTCGTCCTGCTGCTTTTGATATGCGGTGTAATTCGTGGCCTGCTCGGCAGAATATGACGCGGCTTTTTCGGAGTCATAATGAAAACGTTCCTGAACTTCTTTTGGCAGTTCGATGAAGTAAACTTTCGTGATTCCCGTTTTCGTTTTGACGACCACACCATCCGGATCGACGCGAGTGACAGTGGCGTCTTTGTATTCTTTGCCGTTAACCGTTTTGAAGTCTTCCGCGAAGGCGGCTGACGTAAAACATAGGATCAAGAACGTAAGAACTTTTGTGCTCATCTGTTACCTCAACCGGAGGTCGCGTTTTCTCTTCTGATATTTTGGAATTCTCGGGTCAAGGAGAATCCGTCTGGGAATGGAACGCCTCGTCTCAGTCGGCTGTCATTGAGCGAAGCACAACATCTCTGGTCTAATTCGGCTAACGAGGAGCGGTTTGAAATGGTCAGAGATTCTTCTCCCGCGGCTGCGGGATTGCAATAACACAATGAAGTCGCTTGTCGCATTGAGTCTTGCACTCGTCCTGGCCGGATGCAGCAAGCCGTCACGTACGATGCAAGTCGATCCAAACGGACCGGTCGAGGTCGTGATTCCGGATCACGGCGCTTACACGGGCGCGTTCATGGATTTTGGCGATGCGGAGGACGACGTGACGCTCGAAACGATCGAGGATTTCGAGGAGATGGTGGGAAAACATCAGGCCATCATCGTTTCGTCGAGCTACTGGGGAGAACAAAATTTTCCTGCCGACAATCTCAACGTCATTTGGCGGCACGGCTCGTTGCCTCTGGTTTTCTGGTCGCCTTGGGACAAGCCGTACGAGGAAGATCGCGGTCCCGACAAGTTCGGTTTGACTGAGATTCTTGCGGGAAAGTGGGATGCATACATCGACAAGTGGGCTGACGCAGCCCGGGATTTTGGCCACCCAATGATTGTCGTGTTCGGTGTCGAAATGAACGGCACATGGTTTCCCTGGTCGGGCGCTTACTACGGCCGTGCGCAATGGGTCCCGGAATACAACAATTGGAAAGGCCCGGAAACGTTTCGGCGCGCGTACCGATACGTTGTGGACCGCGTCCGTGCGCGCGGCGCGTCAAACATCAAATGGATGTTTCACACCAACAATTATCCGTATCCGTACGAAACCTGGAACGGCGCTCCGGCGTATTATCCTGGATCCGATTACGTCGATTGGCTTGGGCTGAGCGTTTATGGGCAGCAATACAAGGACGAGTCCAATCCGGATATTCCTTCATTGGTCGACTGGCCGTACGAGGAAATGAGCCGTCTCGATCCGAACAAGCCCATCATGATTGCGGAATGGGCGACCGGCGAATTTCCGCTTACCACGGCCCCACCCAGCGTTATCCGCAAACCGGCGTGGATCAAACAGGGTCTGGACCTGGCGGTAGGTCATGGGACCGAGATGGTCCGCCAACGGTGGGCCAAACTCCCGCAGGGGCTGCACGGCCTGCTGGGCCGCGGGTCCGGACCCGTCGTAACAGACCAAGAGGGCGAGTGTCGGCGCGCCGTCCGCGGCGGTCAACAAGATGGCCCAGACCGTGAGTGCATCTGGCGCCGTCTGGGTGAACTCCCGGTAGAATGCAAGCACCTTGGTGGCCATGCTCACGGGATAGAGGAGCAGACCCGCCAGCAACTCGCCGGCGGGATGGAGCTGATACTCGAAGGACGTGACGACGCCGAAGTTGCCGCCACCGCCGCGCACCGCCCAGAAAAGCTCCGGGTGCTCCGTGGCGCTGGCCGTCAGTAGCTCGCCATCAGCAGTGACCACATCGGCGGAGAGGAGGGTATCGCAAGCCAGGCCAAAGTGGCGCACCCGCCAGCCGAAGCCCCCGCCCAGAGTGAGACCCGCGATGCCCACGCTTGAGACATCGACGCCGATGGAGGCGAGACCGAAGGCCTGGGCCTCGGCATCCAACTCGCCCCACAGGATCCCAGGTTCGGCGCGGGCCGTGCGCCGCACCGGATCGATGCGAATGCCCTTCATCGGCGACAGGTCGAGCAGCAGTCCATCGTCGCAGACCGCCGTGCCGGCCACGTTA
>JAICVE010000430.1 GCA_025935475.1 Nitrospira sp.
CATTTAAAGAAACGCTGGTCCACGAACGTGCAGCGGAGATCATGCCGGAGCTGGCGACCGAGGAGATGGAAGGCCGCAGGAAGCGGCTCATCGAAGTGGCCACGCAGATGATGGTGTCGCAGGGTGTCGTCGGTCGAAACGATGAAGGTGGGATCCGCTCGCTACGCGCGCGGCTCGATGAGCAGTTCAAGAAAGGCCGACTGCACGGGTTCGCGTCGGCATTGGAGCTGTTATATGAACGACGGTAAGACGTTGGTCAGCGATCTCAGTGAGATTTAGATAACGGACCTGCCACGAATCGCCCCGCCTTCATGACGCCGACGATGCGGCGGTGGTCGCGCAACAGGTTAATCTTCTTCAACGGATTGCCTTCGATGAACACTATATCGGCTTGCTTGCCTGGTTCGATCGTTCCCACCTGATCGTCAATGCCGATCAATCGTGCGGCAGCGGATGTTGAGGTGAGGATCGCTTCCATCGGGCTCATCCCGTAGGCCACCATCCGTTCCAACTCCTGTGCGTTGTCGCCATGATAATTAAAGGGCGTGCCGGCATCCGTCCCCATGGCGATTAAGAGCCCGCGCTGATGGGCTTGCCTGAAGCTGCTCTGATGGCGTTTCGTCATGGCTTTGGCCTTCTCGAGGGCGTCGTCGGGAATGCCACAGCCTCGTCGACACGCACCAGTCGTGGCGAGCGCCGAGAGTGTCGGGACCATATACACGGCGTGCTTCTCGAATAAACCGGCGGCCTCTTCGTCCATTAAGGTGGCATGCTCGATCGAATGGACGCCGGCATGAATCGCATTTTTCATTCCGGACGCGCCATGTGCATGGGCGGCAACTTTTCGCCCGGCCCGTTTCGCTTCATCCACGGCGGCGGAAAGTTCATCCAGCGTCATCTGTGCCTGCTCGGGGGAGGTGCCGGGCGTGAGGACTCCTCCCGAGGCGATCACTTTTATCACTTCGGCACCTGCGACGATCTGTTGACGGACTACCTGGCGGACTTGTTCGACCCCTTCGACTTCTTGGGCAATGACCCGTCGCAGATGCCCTCCAACCATGCAGATAGCCAGGCCTGCCCCGATGATTCGCGGTCCGGGAGTGAGCCCGTTATCGATCGCTTTTTTTAGCGCAAAAATCAGATGGTCGCGCGAGCCGACATCCCGAACGGTCGTCACGCCTGCCTCCAGCGTCTGCCCGGCCGATCGGCTGGCTTTCAGGAGCGTTTCGATTGGCGTCTCCTGTTCAACGGCCTTTACCACATCTGCTTCCCCGCGCCAGCACAGATGTACGTGACAATCGATCAAGCCCGGCAGCAGCGTGAGCCCCCGACCATTGACGCGGGTTGCGCCGCGTGGCATGGAGGTCGTTCGACTGGGGCCGGCAGTGGCAATTGTGTGTTCACGCACGATCACCGTGGCCGGTTCGATGGTTTGTCCCGTCCCATCAATAAGCCGGATATGATGAATGGCGATGACCACGTCGTCAGCTTCCGATCGGAAACGTGATAATGATGCCACCCATCACATCGTTGAGCTTGAAGTCTCGGCGGGGGCTGTTGGGATGCCGGTTATGGCAATCGACGCAGGCTTGAGAGACCGCGCGGTCAGCATACACCGCTTGAAAGAGACGAAGTTCGCCCCGGCGCACAATGCCGTAATGGGGCTCTGAGGGATCCTTTTGGACGGCGGCCAATCCCACGCGCTCAAGATCGCTGTTCGCACCGTTCCATGCATAGATTGGCGTCAAGCTCGCCAATCGGAAGGAGAACCCGAGGTCTTTGATGGCCACGAGCCGGCCTGATTCCAGTAGAAATTGAGCGGGAAGCGGGACGCCTCGTTCATCACGCCAATGTTCATGGGCCTCGATGCCGTCACGGCTGAGTTTGACGACCACGTTGTCAGTGTAGTTGTTCCGGTTCGCTTCAAGGATGGCGTGGACGAACTCCGCTGTTTTTTGAGGCGAAACCTGGTCCGACTTCAGCTGATTGGCCAGGGCGATCGCGAAGATCCAGTAGGCAACGACGGCTGTGAAGGCGAACGCTCCGCCGCCGAGCACCCACAGCAAAGGTTTATTGTCCATACAATGTCACACCTCCGGTCAACTGGACACCTGGCTATACACCCGCGACGCGGCCTGAAGCGCCACTCCTGGCGTGCTCAGCCAGCCGCCTTCAAGAAAGAGCGCTTCCAGCGCATTCAAGAGTGTCAAGACATTGTCTTCGGTCGACGATTCACCCATGAAGCCGATCCGCCAAACTTTGCCTTTCAACGGACCAAGCCCTCCGCCAATGTCAATGCCATACTGCGATAACAATCGTGCGCGGATGTCCGCTTCCGGAATCTGAGCTGGAAGCATGACGCAATTCAGCATCGGCAATCGCCGCCCGGCCGGTGGGAGCGGGACGAGCCCTAAGACCTCCAAGCCCGCCAGTAACGCATTACTGTTGATCTGATGGCGCTTGTATCGAGCAGAGAGGCCTTCTTCCTCGATGAGCCGCAATGCTTCACGCAACCCATAGAGCATCGAGATCGGCGCCGTGTGATGATAGGCTCTGCTGCTTTCCGTCCAGTACTCGGCGATCAATCCCATGTCCAAATACCAGCTTTGACAGGGCAGCCTGCGAGCTTTGACGGTGGCGAGCGCCCGCTCGCTCATCGTAAACGGCGACAAGCCGGGAGGGCAGCTCAAGCATTTCTGGGTGCCG
>JAICVE010000363.1 GCA_025935475.1 Nitrospira sp.
AGGCTAAACCCTCACTACGTCCGGGGGGAATGCGTTGACACCCACCTCGATAACATTGCAGACCTAGACAGGACAATTAATTCCCTTTGTAAGGGTCAGAATCAACTATTGAATTGACCTGGTCCTCGCGAACTCTCCGACCTGCGGTTTACGATTTCGTCAAAGCAACCTCAGACAACCAGGTTCGCTTTACAGTTATGGGGACATTCCACCCGCTACTCATACAAACTATCTCTGCCGTGATCAAGGCGCCTTTATCTTCTTTCAGCCGTGGAACCAAGGCCAGGGCCGATTTATGACCGATCTATGCCCTTCGTGTCGATGCCTGTTAACGCCCTCTGTATCGCGTCATACAATTCAACCACAGCGTCCTTCTTATCCACGACTTCGAAGGCCCCCGCTTTTTTCATGGAATACACCGTGTAATCCTTCAGGTCGCGTGTGAGTCCAACGACGGCAGTCTGCGGATACTGGGTCTTGATGAGTCGGGTCGCTGCAATCCCGTCCATCTTCGGCATGACAATGTCCATCACGACGACGGTCGGCTGAACCTTTGCCACACACTCAACGGCTTGGTCACCATCACTCGCTTCGCCAACGACTTCAATATTCGGATAGACTTCCAACGCACAGCCCAACCCTTGCCGTACCATGGCATGGTCATCGACCAGCAAAACTCGAATGGCGCTTGTTTTCTGATGAGTGTCTAACAAATCGACCCCCTTCTCATAAAATGTCGGCGGTCAGGCCTTCCACGAAGCCGCAGACGATGTGTATGGGATTATGAAGACTGTAGTATGGCACATGCCAAGTCTGCTCAATATCCTGTATTGAACACAAGCAGGCCAGGTCGGCTCGAAAATATGGGAAAGCATGTCGGATGGTCGACACTTGAACTAACGTGGAGCGTCTACGGCTCCGTGGCTATCATGTCGAGAGATCAGGACTTTTGACCGGCATAGAGGCTGCGAGACGAGGAAGGTCAAGCTGAACGGACAAAGTAAGGGATTCCCGCTTGTGATCCCTTCGAATAGTCGAGACAGCTCGAAGAATCGTCTTGTCGAGCACGTCGCCAGATGTTGCATTCTTATACAAGGCTGCCTGCGCACCATTCTTGAGGGCCAGGTCAAGGAGAAATGGATTCGTCAAATGTGTCAAAACAACGACGGCGGCCTTCGGAGGTGTTGAAACAAGTTGTACGAGGACTTCAAAGCCAGACATGTCTGCCAGGTCGATTTCGAGCACGACAGAATCAATTGAAACAGTCTCGCAAACAGAAATTCCCGCCTTCCCACTCGCAGCGTGGAAGATCACATAATCTGAAGAGCATAGCTTGAGCCGATCAGCGTAGTAGTTCCGGTCGATGTCCTTGGAGTCAATGAGCAGAACCGCTAGGCGGTCGTCGGTACCCATGGCTGAGCCGCTAGTGTGGGCTGCTTAAGAATTGCAGTCAACAGGATGCAAATTGGCTGTGGCAGCCACCTAGTAGGGATGTTGAGAGTCTCTCGCAATCCGCATTCCCCTCGGCCGGGCTGAGGGCCTCTCACTCAGGCTAGTCCTCCATCTTCAAGACCTTCCCGACTTGTTCGCCACATTCAAGGACACATAATCGCCAGTGAAAGCTTTGCGCCTGACGACAACGTAGTCGTCCTCCATCTAGGGGCGAAATCGTATGGCTTGCGGTCGCGGATTCGCTCTGCTACCGCCGCACCCCTATGCAACTTATTTGGACTAACAATTCGCTTTGAGAATTTGTAGCCTTACGGTTCAGTTCATCAGCCGGAGCTACGGTAAGGAGCTATTCAACTGAGGGTGAATGACCTATGGCGGGTGACTACTTTCCCGTGCCACAGCGTTCGCGCGACGTTCGGTCCAGGAACCGACACCAGTCGGATGCCACGAGATGAGGCGTAGGCTCCATTCCTTTCGCACACCGCGCCCGAGGTCCCGATGAGATGTAGCGCATCACCGGCAATATTTACGAGCAGAAATGTGCTGGCTGACGTGAGGATCACAAGTTGGCCTTCGCCTGTGACTCAGCAGAATGGGCCCCCTGAATTCTTCAATAGTGAGCAATTTTGACCAGATTGTCATCGGGCCTATTGGATAGTTTTGGATGACAAGTTCAGGTGCGAGTTGCAGGTTCCGGGGCCAAGCCGCCATGTGAGAAAGGCGGGAGGCGAAGTCGATGGTTCTCGCTGTCAATCCTCCACAACGATCGACCACTCTTACAACGGTTCTGGTCATCGACGATAACGACGGAGATCGGAAGTATTGGTGTGAAGCGCTCAAACATTCGGCACACAACTATACGATATTGGAAGCTCCGAACGGACAGTCGGGTCTCGATCTTTGCCGATCTCAACGGGTTGATTGTATTGTCTTAGATCTCGACATGCCGGAATCCGGCTTCTATGTCCTATTTGATTTGATTCGAGATCGCACACGCCCACAGATCGCGGTGGTCATCCTCACTCATCTGCGGGTACCTAATTTACTGGAGATGGCAAAACACAATGGCGCCCAGGTGTGCTTGGTCAAACAGGCCACAACGGCTCAGGACTTGGAGAATGCGATTCAGAACGCTGTGGCTGCTGTCAGATCGAAGCGGTAGACCACTCTTGTTCCACCGCGCTGACTGGTTCCTCGGTAGGCATCCTGTTCCTTGTTTAGGGAGACTTCTATGCACCGCCTGGATCGGTATGCATTCAAATTTCCGACCAAGGTGCAGGCTTTGATCTGGCGGATGCAAGCACGAAGGCACATTCTCCAACGTCCGGGTTTGGCCTCTTGAGTATACGCGAGCGTTGTTATTGCGGTGGCCGGTTCGAGCTGGAGTCTTCGCCAGGGAATGGCACGACGGCAACGCTGGTGCTGACATGGGTGACACTCTGTCGGATCGTTCCTCGCGCAACCGATCATGGAAGAGGTAACCCAATTCGCCGTGTCTCAGTCAGGGGTTCATCCACTGGCGGCAGCGGGAACGCAAATGGCTAGGCATTTCAATCTCATGAGCAAGGGCCTACCCCCCTTCGATCCTGCCTGGTTCCATGCGACCATAAGCACATCGGAAGAGATGTCTCCCCAGGTACTTTCCACCGCCTTCTTGGTTCTGTGCACGCTGCTGCTCTATCAGTTGGCGCTGATCTTCGCGCCTTTTTTCACGCCCATTTTATGGGCCCTCATCTTGGCGCGTCTGTTCTATCCCCTGTATCAATATCTGTTACGAGTGTTGCGCGGACAA
>JAICVE010000370.1 GCA_025935475.1 Nitrospira sp.
CGGTTGTAACCGACCTCGGATTCCATGCTTTCGGTATTGACGGCATGGCCGATGGCGGAGCGATGCCACATAAAGCAGCGCTCGGTCGACGTGCCGATACCGACGATTGAGGGGTGAACGATCCAGTTCACGTTCATCCACTTGTACCAGCCTTCCCCGTAGCCATTCTTTTTGCCATCGAGGACGTTGGGCACGGGCGGATTGACGTGCGGCTTCACCACCACATAGTCGGCGGAGGCAAAACCCGGAATGTCCAGCATGTAGCCGAAGAAGGCCGGCGAGATGGCGGCGAAGATATTGCCATCGTTCGGCACGCCCTGGTTCAGCAGATGGACGTAAGCCTTGAGGATGAGGGTTTTCGAAGCGGTAACCGCCGTGCCCGTCTCGAGCGTGCCGGTCGCCATTTCGGTGAGTATGTCAAAATCAATCTTGCGATTGATCGTGCCCATGCTCTCCTCTTGCATGATCGCGTTCATGTTCCCCTGAGACGCGAAAATGTTGAACCCGGTCGCATGGACCAGATCGTGCTGCTCAGTCAGCGTTGCCGTGGTCTGAGTCAGGTCGTTATCGCGGGCGGGGATGAGGCCGTTGACGCCGCGGGTAGTTGCGGTCGCCGAGCCGGCGGAGGTGAGGAAGATCGCGGCCGAGCCTTTGATCATCGCTTCGGTCGTCACAGCCATACGGAGAATGGACTGGCGCTGCGCGAAGCCTTTGATGAACTCCTGCCGGTATTGATTTTGAAAGGCGGTATTCGCCATTGGAGGACACTCCAGATGAAGGTTGCAGGGGAACCTTTGTCTCGGGAGGCCTTCAGCGACGTGGCAGGGATGCGCTTGCGCGGGCTGCCGATGGTGCGCTGTAGGGGCGGACGATCGGTCGGGTTAAGGGCCGGGGCGGCTAGGCCGGGAAGCCGGTTGCCACATTTCTAACACAATCTGGGCGGGCACGCAAATTTGCCGGTGCGCTTCCATGAAAAAGTCGGGAACAGTGTTCACTTTTGATCAGACGAAGGGAGGAAAGAGGAGAAAAGTGCGGAACCTTCGGGCGGCGAAGTCGTTCGAAGTGGTGCGCACGGTATGTAGGGTACTTGCGTATCAAGGCCGACCCGGGGAGCTCCGTCCGCGAAAAGACTATCCCCCTCTTTTCTCCACTAGCGTCTCGGGTCGGCCAAAATTTGTGAGTAAGCGTAGTAGCGTTCGCTCTCTTATTGAGCAGAGAAAGGCGCCTTAACGGCGCCCTTCAGTAAAGCGTTTGGGAGAAAAGGTCGCTTTGCAGGGGATCGATTCTTCCAGACGCCTTACTGTAGCAGAAAATCCACAGGGCCGTTAGTAACTATCCATCCGGTCACGCTTGCGACGACGGTTGACCGACTTGGCCACGATGCTGTTGATCGTCGAATCCCGTTCATATTGAGCCCGAGCCCGCGGTGTCATGGCCGTCAGGTCGTCGACGTTCTTTGTCTTTGGCTCGCGCGACAGGTTGAGCCGGACATTTGACCCCTGGTAATCATCGAAAGCGGTGAAGCGCCCGCGCTTGTGCGGTCGCAGTTTAATTGTCGGCTTAGAGAATATCGTGGGGACCGAGGCCATCAGACCCATTGCCCCCCACGTTGGAACACCGTCAAGGGCTGGTTCTTTCGAATAGTCGTCGCCCGCGTCGTCAGGCGGTCGCCCTTTTTGGCCTTGTTTGAAAACACCGTCGCCGGCTTTGGCCGTGGCCGAGCGTGCGTCGTGCCGGAGATGAGCCTTGCCGCCCGATTCGCATCGGTAATACTCTCGTATTTGCCCATCACCCGGCCACGCTTATCGAATAGCGTCTCCTTGCCGTCCCGTGTCTGCCAAGATCGAGTGAGCAGGTGCGTCATGGCCCTTCCCCCTATTCGTCATCACCTCGGCGGCCCTTGGAGGCTCGCTTTTCCTTCTCCGCCAGCAATTGCGTATAGCGCTGTTGGTAGGTTTTGCCGCCGGTGTTCGGCGCAATGCCGCGGTAATACTTGTTGATGTCCGTCGACATGATCGCCTCGAGCTCGGCCATCTCACCCTCGATCGACGTGCCGGACATCTGGCGATCGCCCGTCTCGAGAATTTCCGTCCCGTTGAGGTCGGCCATTTTGGAGATCAGCCGCATGACAGCCAGATTGTTGCCCAATAGAGAGCCGTCAGGCAGCCTTGCGTGATAGAGCGAGGATGCAAGGTCCTCCCCGACCTCGGCCACTAGGAAGTCGTCTATTTGCTTTACAGCCGGTCGGTAGCGCAGGCCCATCTCAGAGCGGAAGGCATCCTCGAAAGCATCCTTGTCGCCGGCATCCCGGCTGGCCGTCTCCTCGGCGGCCCGCTGGACTTGCGCGTTATACCAGCCGGTGACGGCGTTCCAGGCCTGGGGCGACATGCCATTATCGAAGGCCGCCTTTTGCAGGACGGCAATCTGCTCCTTGCCACCCTCATCGAGGGCGAACTCCTCCATGCCGGCGGGCGGCTTATACTCGTAAGCCTCGGGCTTGTCGGGCAGGCCGTGCGCCTTACGGTAATTGGCCTTCTGCTCATCGGTTGCGTTCTCTGGCAGAGCCGCCTTGAGCTCGCCCGAACGAATCCGTTGCCGGCCGGCGCGCCAGCTATCGATAACCGCCTTGGGCGATTTGAAGCGGTTGAGCTCCCTCAGCAGTTCATCATCATCGCCGGCGAGCTTCTCCCGCCACGTCTCCGGAAAATCGCCGGTGTTCGGTGCGGGATCCTTTGGGTCCGGGTCATGCGGCGCATCGAAGGCGGTCGCAGCCGGGTCCTTCTTTTCAACCGGCTCCTTGGCCGCCGGCGGGTCCTTGGCTGGCGGGTCCTTGGCCGGCGAGGCCTGGGGCAATGGGTCGGCGCCCTTGGCGGGCGGCTTTACGTCTAGTGTCTGTTCCGGGGGCATCGGCACCCTCCTGTTTGATCACGGGAAACTCAAAGGCCGCTATGAGTTGCAGGCCGACGAATCGCTTTCCCTCGGCGAAGTTCGTCATCTCATTCTGGACGCGAAATGACAGATCAAACGCACCGCACACACCACTGACGATGACCTTATGGGCGAGGAGTTGCTGGCCTTTTGAGGCCACGCCGCGGGCAAAAGCCTGAAGCGCTGCACGTTCCTCATCATTGAAGGGATAGGGAACGCGCGGGTCGGCGTGAGGTCTGCCTTC
>JAICVE010000526.1 GCA_025935475.1 Nitrospira sp.
AGAATAAAGACCGAGACGGCATCCTCAAACTTCTTCTTCACCTGCATCGCGCCTTGCACGTCGATTTCCAGCAGGACGTCGATACCCTGATCAATCTTATCGGCCAGGGTCTTCCGCGGCGTGCCGTATAAATGCCCGTAGACACGGGCCCATTCGACGAACTCATGACGGTCGATCATCGTTTGGAAGGTGCCCTCGTCGGTAAAAAAATATTCACGGCCGTGTTCTTCTCCGGATCTTGGCTTTCGCGTGGTGTAGGAGACCGAATGCCAGAGGCCAGGAATGTTAGACGCCAGTTGCTTGCACAAGGTCGTTTTCCCGGTCCCCGACGGCGCGGAAATGATGAACAAAATTCCCCGACGCTCGGTCGATGACCGCACAGGACCGGACGGCAGCGGCATTGCGTTGGCGGCCATGCTCATTCGACGTTTTGAACCTGTTCCCGGATGCGCTCGAGCTCGGCTTTCATCTGCACCACATGACCTGCGATGACGGCATCGTTGGCTTTCGAGCCGATGGTGTTGACCTCACGGCCCATTTCTTGAAGCAGGAATTCGAGGGTTTTGCCCACAGATTCCGCGCGCTTAAGGTGTTCCTCAAACTGTAGCATATGGGAGTCCAATCTGACTATTTCTTCCGTAATGTCGCCTCGGACGGCATACATGGCCAGTTCTTGATGCAGCCTTGGAACATCCGGAACCTCTCCGCCCAGCAGTTTTTCGATACGCTGCTTCATCCGCTCGAACCCCTCTTCTAGGACGACAGGCGCACGACCGGCGACGGCCGAGCGGTGGTCGTTCAGCGTCTGGAGGCGTCCGCGGATATCTTTGGCCAGAGCCGTCCCCTCCCGTTGCCGCATTGCGCGCATCTGATCCAGCGCGTCTTCGGCGAGCTGCTGCACGAGCTTGGCCAGTTGGGGGTCTTCCGGCGGCTGATCGGACACCGTGAGCACATCCCGGAGCCCGGCGATGAGGGCGACATCGATAGATCCAGGCAGTTTGAGCGAGGTTTTCAATCGACGGAGGGTTTGATGGTACTGTTTTGCCATCGCCTGGTCAAGGTTGATGAGCCCTCCACGTCCCTTCCCTCCCTGAACCGACACGGTCATGTCGATGCGGCCTCGCGTGCAACGTTGCTGGACCGCTTTCTTGAAGGGCTCTTCCAGCGCATGCAACGGACGAGGTAGCCTGCATGCGACTTCGAGGAACCGATGATTGACGGACCGGACCTCGACCGTCACCGCCCCGTCCTGCCAGGGCGCCTGTTGTTGTCCGAAACCCGTCATGCTGCGGATCATCGAGGAGTCTTCTCCTTGGCGTCACAGTCGTCATAGATCGGACAGCGGCCGCACAACGGCTTGCGCGCGAGGCAGATATATCTGCCATGCAGCAGCAAGCGCTGTGACACACCGGTCCACTGCGAAGCTGGCAGCAATTGCTGGAGGTCCTGCTCGATCTGGTCGGGATCGTCGGAGGTGGTGAGTCTCAAGCGATTGGATACGCGCTTCACATGGGTATCGACCACGATCGCCGGTTGGCCGAAGGC
>JAICVE010000250.1 GCA_025935475.1 Nitrospira sp.
AATCTGCTGAGCAATGCGTTTAAGTTCACCTTCGAGGGCGGTGTCTCGGTCACTGTGCGCGAAGCCATGGATCCTTCGCACTGCGTGATCTTCCAGGTACGTGACACAGGAACAGGCATCCCACACGATCAGCTGTCACGGATTTTCGAACGATTCCATCGCGTGCAAGGCGCTCGGGGCCGTACAATTGAGGGCACGGGCATCGGGCTGGCCCTGGTCAAGCAGTTGGTGCAACTGCACGGAGGGACGATCGACGTCGCCAGCGAGCTGAATCGAGGCTCGGTATTCAGCGTCAAAATCCCGTTCGGCACGTCGCATCTTGCGCAAGACCATGTGCGCGGACCGCGCCAGCTGACATCGACCGCAACGCGCTCGGATCTCTTTGTCGAGGAAGCCCTTCGCTGGCTGCCGTCTTCTCAGGCCTATGGCGGCGGTGCTATAGGCGTTGGGGCAGCCGAGACGACGAGTCCCGACATGTTCCCCTCCGCGTGGCCCGGTCGACAGGCCCGGTCTCGCGTACTCGTTGTGGACGACAATGCGGACATGCGGGGGTATTTGGGCCGTCTTCTGAGTCAGCACTACGACGTGGAAGCTGTCAGTAACGGACGAATCGCGCTTGCGCGAGTGAATACCGATCCGCCGGATCTCGTGCTGACCGATGTGATGATGCCCGAGATAGACGGATTCGGCCTGCTGTGCGAATTGCGGAGGCGCCCGGAGACCAAGACCTTGCCAGTCATTCTTCTGTCGGCTCGTGCCGGAGAAGAGTCGAGGATCGAAGGGCTTGAACGGGGCGCGGATGATTATCTCATCAAGCCGTTTAGCGCCAAAGAGTTGCTCGCTCGAGTGGCCGCCCATCTCGAGATCGCCCGAGTGCGGCGTGAAGCCGAACGCACCTTGCTCCACCAGAGCAAGCAGTTTGAGACGCTGTTGAATCAGGCGCCGCTTGGCGTCTACCTCGTCGATGCAGATCTCCGCATCGCGCAGGTGAATCCCATCGCGTTATCGGTGTTCGGCGACATTCCGAACTTGATCGGCCGGGACTTTGATGAGGTCGTTCATCTCCTCTGGGAGAAGCCCTATGCCGACGAGCTACTCAGAATTTTCGAGCATACGCTGAAGACGGGAGAGCCCTATATTGCGCCGGAGCGGATCGAACGACGGTTCGACCGGGGCGTCACCGAATCCTACGAATGGCGGATCGACCGGATTGTGCTGGCCGACGGTCGCCTCGGTGTCGTGTGCTATTTTCGCGATGTGTCGGTGCAAGTCTTGGCACGCGAAGCGCTGCGGAAAAGCGAGGAGCGTCTGCGGGAATTTGCCACGCAACTGGAACAACTCGTCGGCGAGCGCACCCAGGAATTGGTACAGTCACAAACCCGTCTCCGCGCCCTGGCGACCGAGTTGAACCTGGCCGAGCAGCGTGAGCGCAAACGGCTGGCCGCCGAGCTTCATGACCATCTGCAGCAGATGCTGGTGCTGGGCAAGCTCAAATTGGGACAAGGGATGCGGCTGCCGCAAGCGCCGCCTCATGCCGTTGAAATCATGAGAAAGACCGATGACGTGCTGGCCGAGGCGCTCGAGTACACTCGAACGCTGGTGGCCGAATTGAGCCCGCCTGTCCTGCATGAGCATGGGTTGGCCGCGGGCCTCGTGTGGCTGGCCAATCAGATGAAACGACATGATCTGACGGTGACGGTACGAGTTGTGGAGTCGGAGATCTCGCTGCCCGAAGATCAAGCGGTGTTGCTGTTTCAATCCGTCCGGGAGCTCTTGATCAATGCTGCCAAGCACGCCCGCTCCCCCGAGGCGACTGTCGTGCTCCAACGGGTGGATGGCAGGGTGCGCATCGACGTGACGGACAACGGTGTCGGCTTCGATGCGTCCGGGCCGGCGCCCGAGATTCCGCAAGGGACGGTGTCCTCAAAATTCGGGCTCTTCAGCATCCGAGAACGCATGAAAGCACTCGGCGGCACCTTCGAGATCCTCTCTTCCGTGGGAAAAGGGACCGCGGCAACGTTGTCGTTGCCCGTTTCAGAAACCGCGCCCCGCACCGAAATTCGCAGCCCTGTCATGGGAGCGGGCTCAAGGGAAGAGGCATTGCGGAACGAGGATGCGGCATTTGTGACGACGGATGCAGGACACTTGGCGGCGGCACAACTGAATCCGGCGCCTTCCGAAAAGCATCGTATCCGCGTGCTCTTGGTGGACGATCACGCCATGGTTCGGGAAGGATTACGCAGCGTGCTCGAGTCCTATGACGACGTGGAGGTGGTCGGTGAAGCGGCAAACGGCGAGGAGGCTGTGGCGATGGTGCAGCGGCTTCGTCCGACCATGGTCGTCATGGACATCAATATGCCCAAGATGAACGGCATCGAGGCGACCGCACACATTTCGAGAACGTATCCCGAGATCCAGGTGATCGGGTTGTCGGTGAATGCCAGTGGGAACAATGTCCAGGCCATGTCGAAGGCCGGCGCCGTCCTCCTTCTCACCAAAGAGGCCGCGGTGAACGAGTTATACCGCAGGATGCGGGAAGTGCTGATGGTGCAGGTCGGAAGCGGGTCGGCTCCGCTCCCCGCCGATTCCTCCGGGAATGGCTGGTAAGCGCCCGGGGAACGGGGGCTGGCGACGGGCAGTACATTGTGCGGCGAATCATCATTACGAGGGGGAGGAGGACTTCCATGGGGCAGAACATGCAGTTGGCCGAAGAAATTCGAAAGCGCCAGGATGCCATCTTGAAAGATTGGATGGCGTATCAAGTCTCTGCGCTGACGTTGAGGCGCGATCTGGTGAAGGAATCCGAGCTCCGGGAAACTTCGCGGCAATTTTTGGAATTGTTTTCAGAGGCGATCGGCGTGAGCACGGACACGTCTTCGCCGAGTTGGAAGCCGGTGAAAGACAGTCTCGCTGAGATTTCGCAGAAGCGGGCGGCGCAGGGATTCAGTCCCTCTGAAACAGCCACATTCGTGTTATCGCTCAAGCAACCCTTGTTCGATCTGGTGCAGCAACGGGTTGGTCAGGACGGCAAGCGTTTGGCTGACATGCTGTGGGAATTCACCAAGCTCCTGGACCACCTGGGCCTCTACACGACTGAGGTCTATCAGGAGAGCCGGGAAGGGGTGATTAGCCGGCAGCAGCAGGAGTTGATGGAGTTGTCCACCCCCGTTGTCCAACTGTGGGATGAGGTGCTGGCACTGCCGCTGATCGGCACACTCGACAGCGCGAGGACACAGGTCGTGATGGAGAACTTATTGCAGCGCGTGGTGGAAACCGGCGCCCGCATCGCGATCATCGACATCACCGGAGTGCCGACGGTCGATACGCTGGTGGCACAACATCTCATGAAAACGGTCGCAGCGACGCGTCTCATGGGGGCGGACTGCATCATCAGCGGCATCCGTCCGCAGATCGCCCAAACAATCGTCCATCTGGGCGTCAACCTGAACGACATCGTCACCAAGGCCACGCTGGCGGATGCGTTTGAGGTCGCGTTGGCGCGGCTGGGTGCGACCGTCTCGAAGGCGGCCTCGACATCATAGTATCAATAGGCTACACGGCTCACACAGACGGAGAAACGGATGGAACGTATTCCCATACTTAAGATGGGCCCCTATCTGCTGGTGACGATCCAGGTCGATATGCATGACCGCGTCGCGATGACTCTGCAAGATGAGTTGACGCAGCGCATTGTCTCCGAACGGGCGCGAGGGGTGCTCCTGGACATTTCCTCCGTGGACGTCGTCGATTCGTTCATTGGCCGCATGATCGGCAACATTGCCTCCATGTCGCGAGTGCTGGACGCCGAGACGGTCGTGGTGGGCATGCGCCCGGCCGTGGCTATCACGCTGGTGGAGTTGGGTTTGGCGTTGCCGAGTATCAGGACTGCTCTCAACGTGGATGCCGGCATGACGCTGCTCAAGTCGGCCAGAAAGATGGCGGGCAATGGCCGTCCTGCGCGATGAGCTGATCGGCTTGCGGTCGATGGACGATATGATCAAGGCCCGCCAGCTCGTGCGGGACTGTGCCATCTTCCAAGGCCTGTCGCTGGTCGATCAAACCAAGATTGTCACTGCCGCCAGCGAGCTGGCGCGAAACACGCTGGTCCACGGAGGGGGAGGCGAGATGCGTCTGCAAGCGTTGAACGACGGGCCGCGACGGGGTGTCAAAGTGATCTTTGCCGACAGGGGGCCGGGCATTCCCAATATCGAACTGGCGATGAAGGACGGCTATACGACACGCGGCGGATTGGGGTTGGGACTGAGCGGGTCGAAACGGCTGGTGAACGAGTTCTCAATCGAAAGCCAGTCCGGGAAAGGCACGACGGTCAGCATCGTGAGATGGAAATGATTGAAACAATTCCTTTTGATCAAATCTGCGTACCGGTGACAGAACGGAGTCAGCCAGCGGCCGCAAGGCGCGCCGCCGTTGCCTTGGCGCACGACGCGGACTTAGACGAGCCGACCGTCGACCATCTCGCGCTGGTCGTGACGGAGTTGGCGACGAATCTCGTGAAACATGCGAGAGGTGGAGAACTGCTGATGCGCCGGCTTGGTGCTGAAGGACAGGATGGCATCGAAGTGCTGTCGCTGGACAAAGGGCCGGGGATGTCCAATGTCGCGCGGTCCCTCGGCGACGGCTATTCGACAGTCGGGAGCCCGGGAACGGGATTGGGCGCTGTGAGGCGCACGGCCGGCGCCTTCGATCTGTACTCCCAGCCGGAGAAGGGCACGGCGGTGGTCGCACGAGTGCTTTCAAAGAGTCAGACCGGTTCGCCGCATGCGCAATCGGTCGGAATCGTTCGACAGGCGAAACCCGGGGAAGCGGTTTGTGGTGACAACT
>JAICVE010000072.1 GCA_025935475.1 Nitrospira sp.
ATAGACCGCGGTGGCCGCCTCGATCACAGCGGCAGACTGCCCGAGAGAGATGAGATGCACATGGAACGGCGCGATGGGAAAGGGCCATACGATGCCTTTGTCATCATGGTTCTGCTCGACCGCCGCCGCCGCCGTCCGGCCGATGCCGATCCCGTAGCACCCCATGACCGCCAGGCATTCCTTCCCATTGGGATCGAGGAACGAGGCATTCATGGCCTGGCTGTATTTGGTGCCGAGCATGAAGACGTGGCCCACCTCAATCCCCTTGGTCGTCTTCAGGATGCCGTCCTTCCGTGGTGAAGGATCGCCGGCCCTGGCGTTGCGCAGATCCGCGAATTGCTCCACGCGAAAATCGCGCGGGCAGTTGACGTTGACCAAGTGTGTATCGAGGCGGTTTCCGCCGACGACGCTGTTTGCGCTCGCCTTCACGGCATGGTCGGCGACAATGCGTATGTTCAATCCCACCGGCCCCGCGAATCCTACCGGTGCGCCGGTCATCTTTTCCACGGTCGCGGGACTGGCCAGTTCCACATCGGTCACACCGAGCAGGCGTTTGAGCTTGATTTCGTTTGCGTCGTGGTCGCCGCGGATCAATACGGCCACGGTCTCGGAGCCCGTCGAATAGAGCAGGGTCTTGACCAGCTTGGAGGCATCGACCTTCAAAAACTTTGTCACTTCCTCGACCGTTCGGCAGCCGGGAGTGTTGACGCTGCGCAGAGGGAGAAGCGCTTCCTTACTCTCGCCATTCGGTGGCAGCACCTCGGCGCGTTCGACGTTGGCCGCATAGGTGCCTGGTTCGCTGTAGACGACCGTTTCTTCGCCGGTGTCCGCGAGAACCATAAACTCGTGGGAGGACGTGCCTCCGATCAAGCCAGTGTCGGCTTCCACCGCCCTGAAGTTAAGGCCGCAACGGGCAAAAATGTGGTGATACGCGTCGTACATCTTCTGATAGCTCAGACGCGCGGCTGGCTCGTCCTTGTCGAAGCTGTAGGCATCTTTCATGATGAATTCGCGTCCGCGCATGAGTCCGAAGCGGGGCCGGATTTCGTCACGGAACTTCGTTTGAATCTGATAGAAATTCAGCGGCAGTTGGCGGTAAGACCGGACTTCACGGCGAAACAAATCCGTGATGACCTCCTCGTGAGTCGGGCCGAGGCAAAAGTCGCGTTCGTGCCGGTCCTTGAAGCGAATCAGTTCCTTGCCATAGTAGCCCCAGCGGCCGGTTTCTCTCCACAATTCGGCGGGCGAGGCAATCGGCATCAACAGTTCCTGCGCGCCAGCCCGGTTCATTTCTTCCCGGACGATCTGTTCCACTTTGCGGATGATCCTCAGACCCAGCGGCAGATAGGTATAGATGCCGGCGGCCACCTTGCGAATCAGTCCCGCGCGAAGCATGAGCCGGTGGCTAACGGTTTCGGCTTCCCCGGGATCTTCCCGCAGGGTGGGAAGCAGGAGTTGAGACGTGCGCATGAAGCGTCAGTGGGAGAAGAAGATCCGTTCGAGGTCGTTCCAAAAAGCAAAGATCATGACGCCTACGAGCAGGACCAATCCGACCTGCTGCGCCAGTTCTCGCTGCCGTTCGCCCAACGGCTTGCGCAGAATGCCCTCGATCAGGAAGAAAAGCAAGTGGCCGCCGTCGAGGATCGGAATGGGCAGGAGATTCAAGACGCCCAGGTTGATGCTCAGCAGAGCAATGAGGAAGATCACATTGGCCGGGCCTTGCGCGGCGGCTTCGCCGGAAATTTTGGCGATCGTCAAAGGGCCGCCGATGTTCTTGCTCGAGATATCGCCCACGATCATCTTGTACAGACCCACGACGGTCAACTCCGTCCACTTCCAAGTGGCCTCCATGCCGTTATAGATCGCGGCGAGCGGAGTCGTGGATCGCATCAGCGAGCGGTCTGGTCCCGCGATGCCAATTTTGCCGATCTCCATCGTCTGGCCATTTACGGTCGTGCTTTCTGCGACGGGCGTGACCGACAGAGAGACTCGATGGCCGTCGCGCAAGACGTCCACCTGGAGGGTTTTCCCCGGACTATTTTTCACCAGGCTCGTCATCTGTGTCCAGGTATGGATGAGAGTGCCGTCGATTGACAGGACCCGATCGCCTTCCTTGAAGCCTGCTGCCGCCGCCGGTTTGCCGGGCACCACTTCGTTGACGACGGGAGGAATCTCCTCGATGCCGAGATAATAGCCCGCCTCCTCGCCCTTATGAGCGGGTCCAGGCGCCGGAATCGGCGTCACGGTCAGGGTTTCAAGGCGGCCGTCCCGCAACACTTCCAGCGTGAGCGGGGCGCCCTTTCCTTTGGCGGCGGCGTCGAGCAGTTCCACGCGGGTCGCAATGTCGCGTCCGTCGATCTTCTTGATTTGGTCGCCGACCATTAGGCCGGCCTTTGCGGCGGGGGACTCGGGAGCCACCGCCTCCAGAACCGGCGCGATATCCTTGAACGACGGCACCGGTAATGTATAGCCGGTGGCGAGCCAGGCCGCAAAGATGAGATAGGCAAGAATGAAATTGAACCCCGGCCCTGCGGAGACGATCAGCACCTTGCCCCACAGATTCTGATGGATGAAGGACCGTCTTCGATCCTCGGGAGTCATCGCTTCCGCCTCATCTTCGCCGAAGAGTTTGACGTAGCCACCCAATGGGATGGCAGAGACCAGATACTCCGTCTCTCCGACTTGCCGCCCAAAGAGCTTTGGTCCGAATCCCAGGGAAAACTTCAAGACCTTGACCCCGACCCAGCGTGCGGCCAGAAAATGGCCGAGTTCATGAAAGGCGACGAGCACCCCTAGCACGACGAGAAACCACCAGGTTTTTTGCATCAGGAGCCAGAGACTATCGGGCGACCAGGTCAAGGCGGAAACAATCATAGTTCATACTCGATGGTGAAGGTTTGCAATGGTCACGGCATGGATACTTTCTCAGCGCGCCAACGTATGGACCAACGAGTCGGCCTTCTCCCGTGCCCACCGGTCGGCTTCCAAGGCCGCTTCCACCGAGAGGACGGGCTGTGGGATATGAGCCTGCATGGTGCTCTGAATGATATCAGAAATATCGGTGAAACGGATGCCGCCGTTGAGAAACGCGTCAACGGCGATTTCGTTGGCGGCATTCATCGCGGCAGGCATCGTCCCGCCGATCCGCAGCGATTCATATCCCAATCGCAGACATGGGAACCGATCATGGTCGGGCTTGCAGAACGTCAGAGTGCCGATCTCCGTCAGGTCCAACGAGGGGAGATCGAGCGGCAGCCGGTCCGGATAGCGCATCGCGTACGAAATGGGCGTCCGCATGTCCGGCAATCCGAGTTGTGAGATCATGGATCGGTCTTCGTATTCTACCAGAGAGTGGATAATGCTCTCCCGATGAATCAGCACATCGATGCGCGATTCCGGGATGTCGAACAGCCAGCGGGCCTCCACCACTTCAAGTCCCTTGTTCATCAACGTCGCGGAATCGATCGTGATTTTTGCGCCCATTTTCCAGTTCGGGTGCTGCAATGCGCGCTCCGGTGTGACATCAGACAGGGCCTCCTTGGGCAAGTTCCACAGCGCGCCTCCGGACGCCGTCAGGATCAAGCGCCGAACATCCTTGATGCGATGCCCCTCCAGCGATTGGAAGATCGCACTGTGCTCGCTGTCGACGGGAAAAATTCTGACGCCTGCGTGTCGTGCTTCCTCCTGCATCAGTTGGCCCGCCATCACCATCGGTTCCTTGTTTGCCAGCGCGATGTGCTTCTTGCTGCGAATCGCTGCGAGCGTCGGCACGAGCCCCGCGCCGCCGACGATGGCGGACATCACCAGTTCGGCGTCAGGAAGCGAGGCGACTCTGACGAGGCCCTCTTGACCGCTGACGATTTCGATCGGGAGTCCGGAACAACGCTCTCTGAGCCTCACTGCCGCCGCGTCCGTCGACATGGCGACGGCCTGCGGCCGGAAGCGGCGGATCTGTTCAGCCAGCATCTCGTCGTTATTGCCGGCCGTCAGGCCGACGACACGAAACTCGTCGGGAAACCGCTCGACGATGTCGAGCGTGTTGGTGCCGATGGAGCCAGTTGAACCGAGGATGACGATCGATTTCATAAGCGATTCCTCAAGGGTGAGGGGCGACTCGTCCCATGAACGTCACATAGTAGTAGAAGGCAGGCGCGGTGAACAAGAGACTGTCCAACCGGTCGAGCATCCCGCCATGGCCTGGAAGCAGACCGCCGGAATCCTTCACGTCGACGGCGCGCTTAATGGCCGATTCCACGAGGTCCCCCCACAAGCCGGCGAGCGTGAGAACAAGGGCGAGGACCAGCGTGTCCAGGTTGGAAAACTCCGGCACGAACGTCCAGCGTGCAACAAACGCAACAATGGTTGCGCCGATGAATCCTCCCGCCAATCCTTCAGCCGTTTTCTTCGGACTGATTCTCGGCGCGAGCGCACGCTGTCCGTACAAGGTTCCCACGTAATACGCACCCGTATCGGCCGCCCATGTCACCAACAGGAGAAAAAACAGGAGCGATTCCCCCTCCGGCAGGAGCCGGACCAAGACCAGATAGCTGAGAGTGAGACCGACGTAGAGCATCCCGGTCAACACGATGGCTCCCTGCCTGAGACTGTCCAGCAGTGGGACCTCGACCAACAGCGGAATCGAGAGGACAGTGATGACCGCGACGAGCAACCCCGTCTGTACCAGGGCGGGGTGATAGGGTCCGACGATTAACCCAATGCAACCCAGCAGGCCCACGCTGACAGCCCACGGCCGAGAGGAGGCTTGAAAGCAGAGCCGGTAGAGCTCCATGAGGGACACGCAGCCGGCAAGGGCCACCATGCCGGTGAAGGCGACGGGAGGAAGATAGCGGATGGCGCCATATAGGAGCGGAACGACCAGCAACACCGTGTAGATCCGGCGGGAATCGAAGCGAGCTCGCGTCTTGTGGACGGTCTTCGCCGGTTCCTGATTCGTCGTTCCACACTCGAGCATGTCGGTGGTTCCTGGGCGGATTATGAAGACAGACTGCTGAAGACGCGGCCGAATCGTCGTTCGCGCCGTTGAAATTCGAGCAGGGCCAGCAACAATTCACGCCGCCTGAAGTCCGGCCAGAGCGTCGGGGTAAAATAGAGCTCTGTATACGCCAGCTGCCAGAGGAGAAAATTGCTGATGCGCGTCTCGCCGCTGGTGCGGATGAGCAGATCGGGGTCGGGCAAGTCGTGCGTATACAGATGCTGTTGAACGTGGAGTTCGTCGATATCCTCCACCTGAATCTTCCCGTCCTGAGCCTCGCGAACCAGTCCTCGGACGGCGTCCACGATCTCTGAACGCCCGCCATAACTCAGCGCGACCGTGAGATGCAGCTTGTCGAGGTACGCCGTCTCCTGTTCGGCCGCCCGTACCCACTGGAGGGCGGAAGTAGGAAGCGCATCGGTACGACCAATCGTGCGGAACCGCACGCCCTGCTCGATCAATTTGTTGCGTTCGGTTGAAAGGTAGTGCTCGAGCAACCCCATGAGGCCGTCGATCTCCGTCGTCGGACGGTTCCAGTTTTCCTGCGAAAATGCGTAAATCGTGAGGACCCGGATGCCGAGCTCCACGCACAGCGAAATGGTGTCGCGAACCGACTTGATGCCCTCGCGATGTCCGGCAATCCGTGGCAGACTTCGTGCCTCGGCCCACCGCCCATTGCCATCCATGATAATGGCGAGATGCTTGGGGAGCAGGTCAGGATCGAGTTTTGCCGTCAGTTCTGTGTCCGACAGGTGGTCAAGTCTAGAAGGTGTTGGAATGTCCATGAGTGCTGGTCTGGTAACGATCCTTTCACATGAAGCGCGTATGGCAGGTGAGGAAAGTCTACTGACGGTCCGGGTGAAAGTCAAACGATATTTCCCAAATCCTTTGCAAAAGCGAAGAGTTGGAAGCGCTCGCATTGCGCCTCGAAAAATGAATCGGCTATACTCTGACCTCTCACGTATCTCAACTATTTTATAAGGATTTTCAACGATGGGACAACTCATTCCCCTGGATTCGTTCGGGGTCACAGAGCATGACGTGCTGGAGGCCTTGGGGCGGGTGAAGGTTCGCGATGTGGATTATGCGGACCTCTATTTCGAATCCTGCGTTTCGGAATCCGTCTCGATGGAAGAATCGCTCGTGAAGCGAGCGACGAAGAGTATTTCTCAGGGTGTGGGGGTTCGCGCCACTGCGGGAGAAAAAACCGGCTTTGCGTACTCCGATGATCTGACCAGACACGATCTCGAACTCGCCGCCGATACGGCCCGATATATCGCCAACTCTCCAGGCGGGTCCCAACCCGTCCCTGTTCCGGTCCATTCCAGACCGGCAAGAGATCTCTACCCGGTCCCGCACGCGCAGGCGGATGTCGCCACGGCGGATCGCGTCACGCTCTTGAACCGCATCGATGCGGAGGCAAGACGCTACGACCCTCGCATCAAGAATGTCATGGCCTCCTTTAATACGGAATACAAGATTGTGATGGTGGCGACGTCGGACGGCACGTTCATCGGCGACGTGCAGCCGCTGTCCCGCTTGCAAGTGACCTGTATTGCCGAGGACGGTGGAAATCGCCAGATCGGATCGTTTGGCGGAGGCGGTCGCATCGGGTTCGACTTTTACCGCCAGGGGGACCGGTATCTCAACTATGCGAAGGAGGCCGCCCGTATCGCGATTCTCAACCTGTCAGCGGTCGAGGCCCCGGCTGGGGTGATTCCGGTTGTCCTAGGGGGCGGCTGGCCTGGAATTCTGTTGCACGAAGCGATCGGCCATGGCCTCGAAGCGGATTTCAACAGGAAAAAGACCTCTGCCTTCTCGAATCTTCTGGGTAAACGAGTCGCCTCCGATGTCTGTACGATCGTGGACGACGGCACGTTGCCAGACCGGCGCGGATCGCTCAACATGGATGACGAAGGTACGGCGACCGCTCGTACCATGCTCATCGAGAAAGGAATTTTGCGCGGCTATATCACCGACAAGTTGAATGCGCGTCTCTTGGGCATTCCTCTGACGGGCAATGGAAGGCGAGAAAGCTACCAAAGCCTCGTCCTGCCTCGGATGACGAATACGTTCATGCTGGCCGGGGAGTCGAATCCAGAGGACATCATCAAATCGGTCAAGAGGGGTCTCTATGCCGTGTCGTTCGGAGGAGGCCAGGTCGATATCACGAACGGCAAGTTTGTGTTCTCGGCCAGCGAAGCGTATTTGATCGAAGACGGAAAGGTGACCAAACCGGTCAAAGGAGCGACATTGATTGGAAGTGGGCCGGAGATTCTGACGAAGGTCTCGATGGTCGGCCATGATTTGAAGTTGGACGAAGGGATCGGCACCTGTGGGAAGGAAGGGCAATCCGTGCCGGTCGGCGTCGGATTGCCGACGATACGAATCGATGAAATTACCGTCGGCGGCACGCAGGCGGGATGAAGGACAAATCACCATGAGCGAAGTACGAGAATCTGGCCGATCAGTCCAGCCGGCAAACGGGCATCTGGCGCAACTGGCCTCAGACGTGCTCGCCATGGCCAAGCAGCATGGCGCGACGGAAGCCGATGTGGTCGTAGCCGACGGCGAAAATCTTTCCGTTCAAATCCGCCTGGGATCTGTCGATCGGCTTTCAAAGGCGCGGGAAAAGCGGTTGGGACTGCGTGTTTTCGTCGGCAAGCGGTCCGCCACCTCGTCCACCTCGGACTTTTCTTCTGAATCCCTGCGACGGTTGGTGTCGGAAACCTGTACGCTGGCTAAGGCCGTCGTCGAAGATCCGGTCTCCGGCTTACCCGCCGCCGATCAACTGGCGACGGACCAACCGGACCTTGATCTGTATGACGAGACCCGGCTGGATACGGATCGACAGATCGATTTGGCCAAGCGAGCGGAGGCCGCGGCGTTGGCCAGCGACGCGCGCATCACGAACTCTGAGGGAGCAGATTTCGATTCTTCTTGGGGACGCGTGGTGCTGGGAAACAACCACGGATTTATCGGAGAATATCGCAGTTCCAGCTATTCCCTGGCCGTGTCGCCGGTCGCCGTGGATCCCGTCTCAGGCAGCATGCAACGCGATGCATGGTACGACGTGCGGCGAAAGTTTCACACGCTCGACACGCCGGAGGCCATCGGTCGAGAAGCCGCCAAGCGCACCGTCAGACGGCTGGGTGCCCGCAAAGTGGGGACCAAACGGGTGCCGGTCGTGTTCGATCAGGAAACTGCCGGCAGCCTGCTGGGGAATTTGTGCAGCGCTGTGTCGGGGTATGCCCTGTATAAAGGGGCATCCTTTCTGGGCGGACAATTGGGAAAACGGCTGGCGCCCGACTGGTTCACCGTGTATGACGATGGGCGAATGGTCGGGGGGCTCGGCTCACGGCCGTTTGATGGCGAAGGACTGCCGACGAGAAAAAACACGGTCGTCGACAACGGGGTACTCGCCAGCTATCTGCTTGATACCTATTCCGGGAAAAAGCTGGGGTTGCCGTCCAGCGGCAACGCTTCACGGAGCGTGGGAGAGAGTCCTTCGGTCGGACCGACGAATTTCTATCTCACTCCTGGAACCTGCTCGGCGGAGGACATTATCCGCGGTGTCAAGGACGGGCTGTACGTCACGGAGCTGATCGGCTTCGGGATCAATATGGTGACCGGAGACTACTCCCGTGGGGCGGGCGGATTTTGGATCGAAAACGGTGAGCTGACGTATCCGGTCGAGGAGATTACCATCGCGGGGAATTTGAAACAGATGTTCAGCGACATCGAGATTGTCGGCAGTGATCTCGTCTTCCGAGGCCGGATTGCCAGCCCGACCTTGAAGATCGCGGAAATGACGGTGGCAGGCAATTGACGGGGAAACCTCCATATCTGAATCGGGCGCTGCGAGCCGCGACGCTGACTACAGTAATGACGGCGATGGCCGCAACAGCCCGAGCGGAGGGGAACATGCGGATTGGATCAACGGCTTTCACCCATGAGGGTGCGATCCCTTCGCTCTATACCTGTGAAGGCAAGGATGTCTCTCCCCCCCTCTCCTGGTCGGAGGTCCCGCCGGGGACGAAGAGCTTGGCCCTGATCGTCGATGATCCGGATGCTCCGGATCCGGACGCGCCGAAAATGACCTGGGTGCATTGGGTCCTATATAATTTGCCGCCGACGAGTGACGGACTTCCTGAACGCGTGAATTCGCTGCCGGCGGGAACCAAGGAAGGCATGAACGATTGGAAGCGCACCGGCTACGGAGGACCATGTCCGCCGATCGGCCGCCATCGGTATTTTCACAAGCTGTATGCGTTGGATACCGTGTTGCCGGAGCTGAAACAGCCGACCAAGGCGAAGCTCGAAGCGGCCATGAAGGGCCACATTCTCAGCGAAGCTCGTTTGATGGGGACGTATCAGAAAGCGAAATAGATCAGCCCACAGGCATTGAACATCGGCGAGGAGAAGAGAGGAGAGAGTATGCGATCGGTATGGAGCGTGTTCTTGGCAGTAGTCGTGCTTCCGAGCCTCGCGGCGGCAGCCGATTTTCGGTTGACGAGTCCGACGGTGAAAGATAAGGGCATCATCGGCAACGAACATGTCTTCAACGGGTTCGGGTGTACCGGCAACAACACCTCGCCCGAATTGCGGTGGGAGCGTGCGCCCAAAGGGACAAAGAGCTTTGCGGTGACGGTCTATGATCCCGACGCGCCGACGGGAAGCGGGTGGTGGCATTGGGTGATCTTCAATATGCCTCCGGAGACCACGTCGTTGCCGGCAGGGGCCGGCAAACCTGAGGGCGGAGGAGCGCCGCAAGGCAGCGTCCAATCCATGACGGATTTTGGTCAGCCGGGCTACGGCGGTCCCTGTCCGCCGCCGGGGGATAAGCCGCATCGGTATATCTTTACGGTGTACGCCCTGAAAATCGATCAATTGCCTTTGCAGAAAGAGGCGTCGGGCGCGATGGTGGGCTATTACCTGAATCAGAATAAGTTGGGAAAAGCCTCGTTCACCGCGAAGTACGGTCGGAAATAGCACCGTTTCACGTGGTGGACTGACGGCATGAAGAACTGGATGCCGCTGAGGGAGGAATTGAATGCCGCTTGATACCGAATTCGGAAAGAAAATGCTGCAGCTCGTGACGTCACGCTACGACGACCGGCATTGGCGCAAGAAGATAGAAAAGACACTGAGCCTGCCTCAGTCGGGTGTCGGCGACCCCATTCAACAGCAGATCTTTATGTATCTGAAGGTCGGGCTGAAAGCCTACAAATCCCGCCGTGCTGATCCGGACTCCTGGATCATCGGCGGATTTGCCACCAAAGAAGTAATCGAGCGTGCGAAACACCAGCCGAGACAAGTTGGAGCCGACCTGACCAAGGAGGATGTCGCGTTTCTGGGCACCGATCCGGGCACTGATATCGATGAGGCCTGGTGGGATGAGATGCTGGTCCAGTGGTTCGATGTGCCGGAAGAAGAAAAGCCCGCCGACGAGGAGGCAGGCGAGACGGCTGCCGACTCAGATTCGTCGTCGACCATCCAATCCAAGACCTGAGAATACGGGGCTGCGTGCTCCGGCGAGGGTGAAACC
>JAICVE010000028.1 GCA_025935475.1 Nitrospira sp.
CGCCAAAGAGAACGATATCCTCGGCACCCCGCTCCTTGAGCAGCTCCAACACGCGACGGAATAGCGTATTGTGCGCCCCCGAGAGGATGCTTAGACCAATCGCGTCGACGTCCTCTTGAATGGCGGTGTTCACCACCTGTTCCGGCGTTTGATGCAGCCCGGTGTAAACCACTTCCATGCCGGCGTCCCGTAACGCCCGCGCGATGAGTTTCACACCCCGGTCGTGACCGTCGAGTCCCACTTTGCCGATGAGAATGCGCATCGGTGCCACTGTTACTGACATGCTGTCACCTCGCGAAGATAATATTTGCCTTCCGCATCCCTACGGACGTATCCAGCCTGGACGACTGGATCGTGTTCGAAGAGCAACAGCCACTGTTCCTCGAATGCGCGATCCAACACCCAGCGTTTCGTCTCCAACGTCTGAATGGGGAAGAGGTCGTAACCCATGATGTACGGGAGCGGGAGATGGGAGACGGTTGGGATCAAATCACCGAGAAAGAACGCGACCTTTCCTTCCGATTCAATTCTGACGCTTTGATGCCACCGCGTGTGACCGGCGGTGACGATGGCCTTCACTCCGGGAACCAGTTCGGTATCGCCATGGAGGAATTCCCACTGATTAAGATGTGCGACCGGCGTAATGTTATCCCGTCGGTAACTGCCTCGCGTGCGTTCGTTGGCGCAGGCAGCGTCTTGAAATTCTCCTTGCTGAACCACGTAGCGCGCGTTTGGAAAGGCCGGACGCACGGTCCCGTCGCCCGCCGTCGTCGTATTGCCTCCCGCGTGATCGAAATGGAGGTGCGTATTGATCACGACATCAATGTCGTCCGGGTACACTCCGAGACGCTTCAGTGATTCCTGCAGCGTGGGCACGCGTTCCACGGCAAACATGCTGTGGAACTTTTCGTTTTCTTTGGCCCCCAGCCCGGTATCGACCAAGATGTGTTTTCCATGGGCTCGGATGAGAAGAGCGGTGATACTTAATGGAATGCGGTTCAACTCATCCGCTGGACAGCATCGCTCCCACAAGACTTTAGGTACCACTCCAAACATGGCCCCACCGTCCAGCGCAAACCGGCCGTCGCTCACGGGATAAATCTCGAATGCCCCGAGCTTCATGTATTGCCTCCGCCTCAGAGTACTACCGGTTCACGATAGGCTCCATAAATCTCTTGAAGTGCCGAACAAATTTCGCCCAGCGTCGCCTTGGCCTTCACTGCCTCGATCAAATAGGGCATCACGTTCTCACCGCAGGACGCCGCTTCCTGCAGTTCTTCCACGGCGCCGGCCATTCTGAACGGGTCGCGGGTCTTTCGGAGATCCGACAGCCGCGCCACCTGTTCCTGCTCGACCTCCGCCCCAATTTTCAACGTCGGGATCGGATGCACCTCTTCCTCGACGTGCTGGTTGACGCCCACGATGATCCGTTGTCCCTGCTCCACTTCCCGCTGGTAGCGCTGTGAAGCATCGAGGATTTCCCGCTGTGGATAGCCCCGTTCGATCGCTTTGACCATGCCGCCCATGTCGTCCAGTTTCCGGAAATACTCGAGCGCCGCCTCTTCAAGTCGATTCGTGAGCGTTTCGACCAAGTACGAACCGCCTAACGGATCCACGCTGTTCGCGACCTCGCTTTCGTGGGCGATGATTTGCTGCGTGCGCAACGCGAGCTTCACCGCCTGTTCTGTCGGCAAGGCGAGCGTTTCGTCCATTGAGTTCGTGTGGAGCGATTGAGTTCCGCCTAAAACGGCTGCCAGAGCCTGAAGCGTCGTCCGCACGACATTGTTCATGGGCTGCTGAGCCGTCAATGAGCACCCCGCTGTCTGCGCGTGACAGCGGAGTTGAACCGACCGAGGATCGTTGGGGCGATATCGACGCGTCATCTCACGGGCCCAAAGCCTCCGGGCCGCTCTGAACTTGGCGACTTCTTCGAAGAAGTCATTGTGCACATTAAAAAAGAAGGACAGTTGCGGGGCGAATCGATCCACAGGAAGACCGGCCTTGATCCCCTCCTCCACGTACGTGAGTCCATCGTACAGGGTAAAGGCCAACTCCTGGGCCGCCGTCGAACCGGCCTCCCGAATGTGGTACCCGCTGATACTGATCGGGTGCCATTTGGGCACGTGCGTCGTGCAGTACGCCACCGTGTCGGTGATGAGACGGAGGGACGGTTCGGGCGGGAACAGCCATTCCTTCTGGGCGATATATTCTTTCAAGATGTCATTCTGTAACGTGCCGCCCAGCTGTTCGTGAGGTACGCCCCGCCGTTGTGCGACCGCGAGGTACATGGCAAAAAGCACGACCGCCGGTCCATTGATCGTCATGGACGTCGTGACCCGATCGAGCGGAATCCCGTCGAACAAGCGTTCCATATCATCCAGAGAAGACACCGCCACACCGCAGTGTCCGATTTCACCGTGAGCGCGCGGATCATCCGCATCGATTCCCATCAGTGTGGGCATATCGAATGCGACGCTGAGACCGGTCTGCCCGTGCTCGAGTAAATATTTGAAGCGAAGATTAGTATCATCGGCTGAGCCGAAGCCGGCGAATTGCCGCATCGTCCAGAGCCGGCCTCGATACATCGTGGGATAGACCCCGCGCGTGTAGGGGTATGAGCCTGGAATGCCCAGATCCTCCCCGGCCGACCAATGCTTCAGATCATCGCCGGTGTATAGGCTGTTGATCTCGAGTCCTGATAGTGTGTGAAATCGATCGCGACGTTCTTGCATCGATCCATCCTCACTTCTTATGGCTGGTCGCCTCCTGGCGCGCACCGCTCGCTTCATAGAGATAGAATCCGCGTCCCGTTTTTCTGCCCAGCCAGCCGAGGTCAACGTAGCGGCGCAGCATTGGGCACGGACGGAATTTGGGATCGCCCAGATCCTGAGAGAGCACCTCGCAGATCGCGAGCACGGTGTCCAGACCGATGCGGTCCGCCAGAGCCAGCGGCCCGACGGGATGATTCGCTCCGGTGGTCATTGCCAGGTCGATATCCTCTGCAGAGGCGACTCCGTCTTCTAATGCGAACACGGCTTCGTTGATCATCGGCATCAGCACGCGGTTCACTATAAAACCGGGAACATCTTTGGACACGACCGATACCTTCCCCAGTCTGCGCGAGAGCTCCAAGACCATCTGCAAAGTATGCTGCGAGGTTTCGGGACCCTGCACAATCTCCACGAGCCGCATCACGGGAACCGGATTCATGAAATGCACGCCAAGGACTCGGTCGGGCCGGCTGGATGCAGCACCCAATTTGGTAATTGAAATCGATGAGGTGTTGCTGGCCAGAATCGCATGTGGCTGACAGTGCCGGTTCAATTCACCGAAGAGAACCTGCTTGCGAGCCAGGTCCTCCGGAATCGCCTCGATGACCACCTGTGCGTCGCATAATCGATCGATCTGCACCACCGGTTGGATCCGTGCCAGTACGTCTTCGGTCTGGCACTGCACGCCACGTTCAATGGCGCGATCAAGGCTGGCGCGTATCTTGGAGACGGCCGCGGCTAACAACGGCTCGTCGACGTCCACGAGCAGCACCTGATAGCCGGCCGTCGCGCAGACCTGCGCAATTCCACGCCCCATCTGGCCCGCACCCACAACCCCGATGCTCTTGATATCCTCGAACTGCATGAGTGACCAGTCATCCACCCAGTTACCGCTCCACGATCATCGCCAGCGCTTCGCCTCCGCCGATGCAGAGGCTCGCTAATCCCCGTCTCGCGCCGCGCGCTTCCATGGCATGCAGCAACGTCGTGAGGATCCGGGCGCCGGTCGCACCGATCGGATGCCCGAGGGCCACCGCCCCGCCGTTCACATTCACCTTCTTGTCGTCAAGACCCAGTTCGCGGTTGATGGCGAGGGATACAGCCGAAAAGGCTTCGTTGATTTCAAACAGGTCGATGTCCCCAATCGTCAAGCCTGTTGTCTTGAGCACGCGTTTGATCGCCTCGATCGGCGCGATCGTGAACCACTCCGGCGCCAGCGCGGCTCCGGCATACCCGACGATGCGTGCCATCGGGGTGAGCCCAAGACGCGCAGCCTCGCCTTCAGCCATGACAATCAGCGCCGCTGCTCCATCGTTACAGGAAGGCGAATTGCCGACGGTCAAAATGCCATCCTCCTGGAAGGCCGGCTTCAAGTCGCGCATCTTGCGGAGATCGGCTCGAGTGGGCTCCTCGTCGTCGGAAACCATCACAGGCGGACCTTTGCGCTGTGGCACGTCGACCGGCACGATTTCTCGTTTGAATGTGCCAGACGCCAGGGCTTCACGCGCGCGCCGATAACTTTCTAGCGCAAAGTCGTCGACCTGCTGTCGAGTCAGTTGGTATTTCCTTGCGCACAACTCCCCGCCGTCGCCCATATGGAAATTGTTGTAGACATCCCATAATCCGTCTTTGATGAGACTATCCACCAATTCTTTATGGCCAAGTTTGTACCCCTGACGCGCATTCTCGAGCAGATAGGGAGCGCGCGTCATGTTCTCCATCCCACCTGCCACGACGATCTTGGCCTCGCCAAGTGCAACGGCGTGTGAGGCCATGATGACGGTCTGGATACTCGAACCGCAGACCTTGTTGACGGTCACGGCACCGACCGACTGCGGGATTCCTGCTCCAATCGATGCCTGTCTGGCTGGAGCCTGGCCGAGGCCGGCGCTGAGCACGCACCCCATATAGACGCCATCCACACTCTCTGGAGACACGCGAACCCGCTGGAGCGCTCCGGCAATGGCGACGCTGCCCAACTTCGTCGCCGGTACGGAGCTAAAGATGCCGTTGAAACCGCCCATCGGAGTTCGCACGGCACTGACAATGACGGCATTCAATGATGGTTTCACAAGATCTGCTCCCAGTGACCGCCTTCAAGATAGTGTTTCACCTTTGCCATGAACTGATCCGCCGTTGCCCCATCGATGACCCGGTGGTCGAACGAGAGGCTCAGGTACGCCATCGGTCTGATCGCAATTGCCTCGTTGATCACGACAGCACGCTTCTGTACCGCGCCCACCCCGAGGATGGCAATTTGCGGCTGGTGAATAATCGGAGTGCTGAACAAGCTGCCGAAGCCGCCATGGTTCGTGATCGTGAATGTCCCGCCCTGCACCTCATCGGGGCTGAGCTTCTTGGATCTCGCGCGTTCTGCCAGATCCGCGATCTCTTTCGCGAGTTGGGTGAGGCCCTTGCGATCGGCATGCCGTACTACCGGAACAAGCAATCCCTCTTCCAGCGCAGTAGCGATTCCAACATGGATATCTTTCTTGATGACGATGCCTTGGTCTCCCCACGTCGCATTGACAAGGGGCACATCGCGAAGGGCGCGTGTGACGGCACGGACGACAAATGGCAAGTACGTCAGATCGCGACCTGTCCTGAATGACGCGATGCTGGAAAAGTCGGCTTCGAAAAACGTGCTGACGTGCGCGGAAGTCTGTCGGCTTTTGACCATCCGGTCCGCGATGGTTTTGCGCATCTGAGTAAGGGGGAGTATCTCTTCCCCCATGGAGGGCTCCCCGCTTGCCGCCGTCGCCGTACCAGGTGCTGATGTCCGCGCAACGAATTCGAGCACATCTTTCTTACTGACCCGTCCGCCGGCCCCTGTCCCTTTCAGATGCGCAAGGTCCACACCATGCTCTTTCGCCAACTGCCGGACGGCGGGAGAATGATGCTCCTCACCCGTGGCGTCCGAGTCGAGGGGACGAACCACGACCCCGCCCACGCGGCTGATCACCTCCGCCGGAGGCGCACTGTCGATTCGTGCCAACAGTGTTCCGACGGCCACTGTCTCGCCTTCTTTCACGAGGATCTCGTTCAGCACGCCGGTCGCCGGCGAGGGGACTTCGAGATCAACTTTTTCGGTTTCGACCTCCAACAACGATTGGTCTTTTTCAATCGCCCCCCCAAGAGGAATGAGCCACTTCACCACGGTGCCCTCCGCGATGCTTTCGCCGAGTTGAGGCATGATGATATCGGTGGCCACAATCACACCAAGGTGCGTTCAATATGCCGCCAGTTTGCGCGCCGCAGCCACGATGTCAGACGTCTTCGGCAGAAAAAACTCCTCCAGCGGTGTGCTGAACGGCACCGGCGTATCGGGCGCGGCAATGCGCACAATCGGACCGTCCAAACTGTCGAAGCATTCTTCCGCCAAGAGTGCAGCGACCTCGGCGCCGATGCCACCGGTCTTGTTGTCCTCATGCAAGACAATGGCCTTGCTCGTCTTATGCACCGATGAGAAGATTGCCTCCTTGTCGAGAGGCGCCAGCGTGCGGAGATCCACGACTTCCAGGTCAATGCCTTCTTTCGCTAGCATCTGCGCCGCTTCTAGGGCCAGATGCACCATGGCGCCGTAGGTGATGACCGAGATGTCGTTGCCCGGCCGCTTTACATCGGCTTTGCCGATCGGGACGATGTAATCGTCCGTTGGCAGGGTCGCCTTGATACGCCGGTAAAGAAATTTGTGTTCGAAGTAAATGACCGGATTCGGGTCGCGGATCGCCGCTTTGAGCAAACCTTTCGCATCGTAGGGCGTTGACGGCGCGACAAGCTTGAGCCCGGGGGAGTGAAAGAACCAGCCTTCCGGGCATTCCGAATGGAACGGCCCACCGTGGATACCGCCGCCGAAAGGCGCACGGATGACCATCGGCACCGCAGCACCCCACCGGTAGTGATTCTTGGCCGCCACCTCGGTGATTTGATCGAAGGCGCAAGAAATGAAATCCGCAAACTGCATCTCGACGACCGGACGCAACCCCATCATCGCTGCGCCGATCGCTGCGCCGACAAATCCGGATTCGGCCAGCGGGGTATCAAGAATTCTCCATTCGCCATACTTGTCTAGAAAGCCTTCGGTAATCCTGAATGCCCCCCCATACTGCCCGATATCTTCCCCCATCAGAAACACTCGCTCGTCTCGCATCATCTCCTCATCCAGCGCTTGCGAAATGGCCTCCAGGTATGTGACCTCTCCAGTCGCGTGCGATGTTGCAGTCGTCATGCGGCACTCCTTGAATGGGTGGCTTGGTGTGAGAGATCGGCGTCTGTGGCGAAAACTCCTTCCAAGACTTCCGGTCCTTCCGGCAACGGACTCTTCTCGGCAAATTCCAGGGCGGCCTCGACTTCTTTTTTCACCCGCTCGAGGATCTCATGGAAGTAGGTTTCATCCCCGTACCCCGCCTCAATGAGCAGGCGCTCTGCTGCCAGAATCGGATCTCGTTTTTTCCATTCTTCAAGGAGCTCTGGGGGGACGTATTTGGCCGGGTCGTGCTCGGAGTGGCCATGCATGCGCATGGTCTTGAACTCGAAGAACGTCGGTCCCTCACCGGCACGGGCTTTCGCGATTCCGCGCTTGGACGCCAGATAGACGGCCGCGACGTCGTTCCCGTCCACAATCTCCCCCGGCATTCCGTACGCCTTAGCCCGCTCAACAACATCGGTAATCGCCATCTGTAAGCGGAGCGGTGTCGAATAGGCGTACTGATTGTTGGTGCAGAAGAACACCACGGGAAGCTTCCGCACCGCCGCAAAATTCATGGCTTCGTGGAAATCTCCGCGGCTGGTTCCCCCGTCGCCGGTCCCGGCGACGACGATGCGCGACTCTCCTCTCATCTTGAAGGCCAAGGCCGCGCCGGTTGCCACCGGCAAATTATCGGCCAAGTGACTGACAAACCCGATGATCCCCCGTTTGAGATCACCCATGTGCACGTTGCCATCTTTGCCCTTCGTCGGCCCTGTCCGCTTTCCCAAGTACTGCGCAAGCACTTCGCCCGGCGTGATGCCTCGAATCAGGAAGGCTCCCATGTCGCGGTGGAAGGGGGCGATGACATCGTCACGCTCGAGTGCGGAGGCATACCCGACTGCGATGGCCTCCATGCCGTGGCTGGTGTAACAGCCGCCGACGATCCGCCCCTGACGATAGAGCGCGGTGATGCGATCCTCCAGCGCCCTGGTAAGCCGGAGATAGTAATACATGTGGAGCAGGTCGGCTCGTTTGATTTGGCTGGTCACGTCTGCCAGGTCCATGAGTCCCTCCTCGCAGAGTAATGGGCGTCAGAGTTCAGGCATGTCTTTCCATGAGATGAGCGGCTTGTTGCTCTGGCACAGAGGACACTGTGCCGGTTCCCACTGGGGCATCTCGAGGTCCGCGGCGTAATAAAAAGGGTATTGAGCGACCAAGTCCTTCATCAGCGGGAACTGGCCGCTGTCGCGCCTGGCGAACACCATCATGCCGACGAGGCGGCCGCCGTTGTCGGTGATGACCTTTCCGAGCTTGCTCACACAATTGCCTCGTGTGGTGACGTCATTGAGCGCAAGAAAGCCTTCCTGGGCTGTGACGGCTCCAACCTTGATGTCGGTTCCGATTCGTCCGGTCTCGCAGCTGAAGGGAGTCAACGTCACGCGCAACGGCTGAGCCTTCTGAAGCCGGTCTGCCACTCCCTGAGCCAGAGCTCGGGCCGCCGAGGCCGTTGCCAACAGTCCGGTGACGGCCCCGTGTTGGAATGTTTGCTTGATCCAGGCGGCCATATCATCGGCGATCAGTCCGATCAAATCGGGATAACGGGCGATGGATTCGAATCTCAGGTAGGTGGCCGTGTGATGTCCCGACACGACTTCGACATGGGTATCGACAAAGACGGAGCGAGCCGAGCGCAAAATATGCAGGATGTCCGCTTCGGTCAGGTTGGTGTGAGGTCCTGCCCGAACGATGCTGGCGAGTCTCTCATCAATCTCCGGCGTAGCGTAGAGGGCTCGATGGCGCTGCTCCAGTTCGGCGAGGGCCTGCTCCACCGTTATTGTTGTCACGTGGCCTCCCGGTGCCTATGCGACGACTTGCGTCCTCAACACGCCGATCGGCTGAATTTCCAACTCCACAACATCACCTGGTTTCAAGTAGCGGTCCAATTCCAACCCGCAGCCCCCTCCGACGGTTCCCGAACCGAACACATCGCCCGGGTAAATTGTCTCACCCCGCGAGACATGGGCGATCATTTGGGAAAAGGACCAATGGATGGTCCCAAAGCGACCCCTGGACCACTCTTCTCCGTTTACTCTGGCAATCATGGTCAATGCGTCGAGATCGAGAATTTCTTCAGGGGTCATGAGACAGGGTCCGAGCGCTGTCGCGAAGTCTTTTCCCTTCGCCGGTCCAAGGCGGCAGGCCATTTCTTGAAACTGGACGTCGCGAGCGCTGAAGTCGTTCATAATAGTATAGCCGGCGATATAGTCCCCGGCATTCCGTTCAGGAATGTCCCGTCCTTTCCGCCCGATGATGCAGGCAAGCTCTAGTTCGTAGTCCAGCTTGGCTGTGTCCAGCGGCCACGGCAACGCTTCATCCGGCCCGATAATCGAGCGATGGTTCCCCTTGTAGTACACAGGGAACTTGTACCATTCCGGCGGAATGGGCTGACCCCGTTTCTTCGATGTCGCGGCAATATGGTCTTCAAACGCGATAAAGTCACGGAGAGAAGAAGGATTTGGAAGTGGCGCGGCGAGCCTCACCGTGTCCAGCTGATAATAAAGCGTTTCCGCACCTGGGCCTTGGGCCGAAGGGCCGATGGCGGCGACGTAATCCAACGCGCGTCGAGCCGCTGCCATGGTCGATGGTCCTCCTTCCAGGAATGCCAACATGATCGATGGCACCTGGGCATCGGCCAACCGGTGTGGCTGCGCCTCCCCTTGATCTGACAACCATCGGACATAGGCCATGTTCAAGTCCACCACATGCTGGCCGTGCAACGCGCCCACGCGGCTAAAGGGGCCTAGTGGCGTGCCGATTTGAAACGTCACCAGTTTCATCGATGACTCCAACTCAAGGCATAGTCCTTGATTTCGATCGCCTCCATGCCTTTGTCCACCGTAAATGGACGCTTGGACTCAATCATGACTGCGACTTCGGTCGTGTGAGTCTTGGCCTTGCTGGCTTCCACTGCATTGGGTTGCGGACCGTGATGAATGCCTTGTGGATGCAGGGTCAGCATGCCCGGCTGGATACCGGCGCGGCTAAAAAAGTCGCCATCGTGGTAGAAGAGCACTTCATCATAGTCCATGTTCCGATGGTAAAAGGGAACCCGTAGTGCCTCGGGGTCGGTCTCAAGCGGCCGCGGCGCGAATGTGGAAATGAGGCAGCCGCCCGCTTGAAATGTTCCGTGAACACTCGGTGGAAGATGGTAACGGGGGCTCGTGACCGGCCTGAAGTCGCGCACATTGAGTTTGGCGACCCAGAGATCACCTTTCCAGCCGACGACATCCATTGGATAAAAGGGATAGACCACCCGTGTCCAGCTTCCTTGACGTTTAATGCGGACTTCCCACTCTGTTCCCTCCGGCTCGGAGCGCTCAAGCGTGGTCAATTCCGGCGCAACCAGGACTCCCTTGTCGAAAAGCGCATGCTGCCCAAGCGGCCCTCGCTCCGCCAATGCGATTGCCTCAGGCGTCTCGATCATGAGAGAGACCGCCGGACCCGAATCAACATGAATCCGGAACGTCGTTCCTTTGGGAATGGTGACGTAATCGCCGGGCTCGTAGGGCAGCATTCCATAATCAGTCTCGAACCGCCCTGTTCCCCGATGGACAAAATACACCGCATCCCCGTCCGAATCGCGCACGAAATAGCGCATGGTTTCGGTCAAGTGCGAGAGATAAAGGCTGGCGTCAGGACTGTGCATCATGAGAACGGGATCGGCGGAGGCGGGCGACTGACACATAAAGGCGCGAGGCCTAAGCGGTCCGTCGATCCGAACCCATCCAGTCGGCGGATGGCTTCGATAGAGATGGGACACGGGCCCGGCAAAGCCGTTTCGGCCATGTTCCTCTTCGCAAAGGCCCTCTGGGATGCCGACATGCGCTTGCCGGGGAACTTTCCCTTTACTGTTGAGATACATGCGGACCTCCGCAATCAGGCGTGATCATGACGCCTTCTTCAACGGCGCAGGTGGCGTACGAGGTTCTCTGGAGTCGTAATCGATGATTGTTCGTTGAGCTCCGGAGGCCTGGTCCCGTTCGATATCCTTATACAATGACTCGACCGTGCTGCGGACAAAGGTCTTGGCCCTTTCCTCTCCGTGCTCTCTTTGAGTCAATTCAATGAACAGGCCGCTCCCAGGAAAGAGCGGATAGGTAAATCGCTGTTTGAGCGGTCCGAATCCATCCCGGCCTTCCTTCACCCCGCCACTGAATTTGACCCCGTGAGCTTCCCACTCACGACATACGGCCTCGATGTCATCGACTTCGAGCGCGACATGTTGCACCCCTTGGCCGTACCGCTCGATAAAGTCCGTGATTTGGGATTTCATGGCCTTGTCTCGGCCTTGCATGAGAGCAATTCGTGCGGCGCCGCACTGGACGACCACGGTATCCATCGACGATTTATCGGTGCCGACGTCGCGCGCCGACCAAATCACCTCAAAACCTAGAACCTTGGTGAAGAGAAATTCGGCCTCGTCCAGATTTTCCACGCAGAGCGTGATGTGATCGATGCTTCTTGGCTCAATCATGGTGAAGGTCCCTCCTCACCGCAAACGTTACATAGGATCCATTCCGTTGGCTGTCAGTCATCACAGCAATACCCTTATTACATTGCCTGATAGGATACTACTATTATTGCGTTCACATGGCAAGATGTTTTAGTAACAATGCCACGTTGCAGATCCTCCATATGACCATACAGGCCATTGGTTATGGCAAACAGTCTCTTCTTGCATGGGTGATATAAAAGGTATATCATCGATTGAGGTTAACTATTACACGCGCCTCTCCGGCTCCACTCCTCGTTCTGGAGGGTCTCATGACATTCCATCAAGACATGCGGCGCCTCGTGCTCGGGCATGGTGCGATCAACAATGCCTATCTCACCCGGTTTCGCGCGGGAAATGTTTCGGACAGGGAGTTTAGAGAATTCGCCATCGAGTTCTATAACTTCGCGCGGTTTTTTCCACGTATTCTCATCTCGCAGCTCGTGAATACCGAAGATGAACAGGTCGCTGACGAGCTGACCAAAGTGCTGTATTCCGAGTTGGGTGACGGCCAGAGCCGCCATCGGCACGAACTTCTCTATCGGGACTTTCTTCGATCAGCAGGAGTCGATATCCATGACGCCATGACGCGGCCCATGCTCCCTTCGACTCGAAGTTACATCGAGGGAATGGAACGGCTCTACAGCGACGGCAATCACACAAGGGCGCTTGGCGCATCCTTCGGCCTTGAGAATATGGCAATTACGATGTGGGACCACCTGATTCCTGGCCTCACTCAGTTGAAGAATACCCGCTATCCTCAGATGGATATCACCTACTTCACCTTTCATCGCGAACTCGAAAGTAGTCATGAGGAAGCGATGGAGCATGCAGTGGAGGCAGTTCAATGCGCCGCACAAGCCGGTCTGTCGGACGGCGACAAGGAGGACTTTCGGACAGGAGTGACTGCTGTGCTTGATTATCTGGAAGGCTTTTGGATGGGTCTGGAGCGGCAAACGTTCCCTGATAAAGCGCGCCATCCCACCTATCATCACGCCGCATGAAGATGTTTTGCATCACGGAGATGTCGCCGTCATGAGGGAAGAGGAGCTCCATGTCTGAGATTTCGGCATACCTTGAGGCGATCAAAGAGCGGTATGCCCTTGCCAGCGATTACGCGCTGGCCAAAAGGCTGGGGATTGCGCAACCAGATGCCAACCTCATCCGCCGCGGACTCAAGATTCCGAAACCGGAAATCTGCATGAAGATCGCCAAGCTGCTGGATAAGAACCCCGTGGAACTGCTGCTCATCGCCCAGAAAGAGAAGGCCCCAAGCTCTGCCAAACAATATTGGACCCTGGCATTGACGGCGGTCGACGTCATGCTTCACGTTCCCAAGACGCCACGATACATCCCACGGAAGGTCGAGGCGATCGGGCGAGAGCTGCGGCAGCTCGAGACCCAGACCCTGACCTACGAAGGGGCGGAGGCGAATGCCGAAGCCGTCCGGCTTGTTCAAACGGCCGACCGATCCATTGATGCGGTCATGGAGCGCTGGAACATTTGGAAGAAAGGGGAGGCACTGTATCCGAACTATCTCTTAGCAAACCAGGTCGCCGCGAAGCGTGGAGTCGTCATTCGCCGACTATTGGTGTTGACCCAGGAGCAGATGCAACACGAGGCAGTCGTGGCCGATGCGGTGCAGGTCATGGATGATCAACACCGGGCCGGCATCAATATCTTTTACGCCTTTAGGGAGCACCTCGATCGCTCCCAGGCGTTCCGGCGATTTGAAGAAGACTATAGGCGTCAAGGGGCCGCGACCGATCTCAACGCTGCGATGTTTGACCGCGAGATTCTTATCTTTTCTCAGTCATACGGCCAGATGGAACTCGGCGTGGTCGGGACGCCGACTCCCATCACGATGATCAACCAATTGGAGATTACGTGGAAGCCGGAGCTCCTCAGGGATTTGGATCCCGGTCCTCTCTTCGATATGACGCGGTACGTGTTTGAGTATTCCGGTCCACAGGCTTTCAGGGCAGAACTGGCGCGGTTTCAGAGGTCGTTGGCATGAAGTTTCCCTCCGAGCCGTTCAAGATCAAAGTCGTAGAGCAGATTCGGCGTACCACGCGCGCTGAACGTGACCGCCTGTTACATGATGCCGGCTACAACCTCTTTCGAATCCCGGCCGAAAGCGTCTACGTCGACCTGTTGACCGACAGCGGCACTTCAGCCATGAGCGACCAGCAATGGGCCGGCTTGATGCTGGGAGACGAATCCTATGCCGGCAGCAAGAATTACTATCATTTCGAAGAGACGGTCCACTCTATCTTTGGCTACAAACACGTCATTCCCACTCATCAAGGCCGCATGGCCGAGAACCTCCTCTTTTCCACCGTCGTGAAGCCTGACATGTGCGTCCCCAACAATATCCACTTTGATACGACGAGGGCCAACATCGAGCATCAGGGCGCTCAGGCGATCAATGCGGTGGTGAAGGAGGCCTACGACCCACACAATGAATCGCCCTTCAAAGGGAATATGGATGTGGTGCGGCTCGAAGAGATCATTAACGGCCTGGGACGGGAGCGCATCCCATTGGTGTTACTGACGATCACGAACAACAGCG
>JAICVE010000033.1 GCA_025935475.1 Nitrospira sp.
CGCATCATGCTCGGCATGGGCATAGCGCTCTGGAGTTCCCACGTCGGACCAGTAGCCGGTCAACTCGTAGCCCGCCACCAAGTCTCCGCGCTGAATCGCCGCAACGTAGGCATCGATAATGGACGATGGCATGCCCTTGGGCACATCTCGCAGCAGACGCGGATTGAGAATATGGATGCCGGCAAACATCCGCGGTTTGGTGGCTGCGGCGTCCGGCCGGCCACGGCCGGTAATGCGAACGATACGGTCGTCCGACTCGACCTCGACCACTCCCCAGCGAGCCGCGTCAGGGTCCGATCGCAGGACCAAGGTGGCCGCCGCCTGACGCCGCTGATGAAACGCGCACAACGCTTCGAGATCCAGTTCAAACAGGGTATCGCCGTTCAGCACAAGCACGGGCTCTCCTGAAAAATTCGGCTCCGCCTGCTTGATCGCTCCCCCCGTTCCGAGAATCACGGGTTCGTGCGAGTAATAGATCCGCAGCCCATACTTTGATCCGTTGCCGACCGCCTGCTCGATCATCGGCCCCAGATGATGCAGGTTGATGATGACGTCGTGGAACCCGTGGCGTTTCAGGAGCAAGAGGTTCCAAACGATCAGGGGTGTGCCGGCAATGGGGAGCAGCGGCTTGGGGATGGTATTCGTCAGCGGCCTCAACCGCGTGCCGAGGCCGGCCGCGAGGATCATCGCCTTCATAAGGACAATGGATCCGTGTTACTGAAGTTCCGGTACATAGTGGCTCAGGAGTTTATCCAAGGTGAACAATTCAGGGTATTTGTGAAGGTTCCGTTTGACATAGCCGAGCGTTCTGGGAATGTCCGCCAGAAATTTCGGATTGCCTTTCACCCGGTCGATGTACACGAACCGGCCGGCAGCTTTGAGATTACGTTGAATGCTTGTGAAATCAAATAATCGGCGAAAGGCCTCCCGATTCGTCCAGAGATGGCGTCCTTCCTGGAGCTGGTCCAAATAGTAGTTAATGAGGCGGTCGATCAACGATTCGTCGAGCGCGATGTAGGCATCCCGCAGCAGCGAGGCCAGATCGTAGGTGGCCGGTCCCATCAACGCGTCCTGAAAATCAATCACGCCGAGCCGCTCGCCGGCGACCATCAGATTTCTTGAATGGTAATCCCGGTGCACGAACACCCGCGGCTGTCCGGCCAAGAGCTCGGAGATTTTTCGGAACTCTTCCCGGATCGCGCCTGCATCTCCGCCGTCCATCGACGTGCCCTGCCGGGCGGCAATGCCATATTCAAGGAAGTGGTCGAACTCCCACATCAAGAGCGGCACGTCAAAGCTTCGATGAAATGCCAGACATTGGGGATCGGCGGGCGACGTCGCTCTGGATTGCATGCCCACGAGCACGTCGATCGCCTGCTTGTACCGCGCTTCAAGGTCGGCAGTGCCCGCATTGGCACAGGCTTCCGACAGCGTCAGGTCTCCGAAGTCTTCGAGATAGAGCAGCCCGGCGGCCTGGTCGTAATAATACAGGGCCGGCACAGAGACCCCTGCTTTGGAGAGATGTGTCTGGATATTGATGAACGGGAGTTCCGCGATCGCGTGAGGAGCACCGCTCACGGCCTCTTCAGACTGTTTGAATGCTTCCGGCTCAGCCAACTGCATGAGCACGACGGAACGGAGTGCGTCGCCGCTCAGGTCGATCCGGAAATACCGTCGATTGGATGCGTCGCCGGCGAGCGGCAGCAGTGTTTTGAACGTCCCGTGAAAGGGCAACCGAGTGTGTATCGTCTCGGCCACGAGCGCTCGATCAGGAGGAGCCAGCGGCCGTTTCGTAGAGGCAGGGTCGATCGTGGCCATCAGCGCGGCATTATACTGGCACAAGAAAAAGTTGTCACGAGATCCCGTCCTTCGCTCCTCTTTCCATCACGCGTCGTCCGACGACCACGCCGACCATCCCGCCCGCCGTATCCGCTATCCAATCCGGCCAGGTCGCCGTGCGGAACGGGACGAAGACTTGATGCAGTTCGTCCGTCACGCCGTACAAGGACGCCGTGAGGATCGCGAACACCACAGCGTACTCGGCACCGAACGGTCCGGCCGCGCGGCGAAACGCCCGGTAGCAGAAGACACCCAGCACCGCGAACTCGATCATGTGCAGCACCTTGTCGCCGAGTGCTTCAAAGAGAAATTTTGGCAGCTCTTCGTCGGGATGCGACAACGACGAGAAGTAGAAGATCAGCGCCATATAGGCCGCGACGGGAAGCCACGCCCACATCCGCTGGCTGGCAGGACCTTCAAACTGCTGCGCGCACGCCTTTTCCATTTTGCTCCCTTGATTGCAAGGTCGGTATCCCTATGACATACTCCTTGTGAGTCTGCAACAGTCCGCAACATTCTTCTCTACCTGCCCATGAAAACTGTTCGGGTCTGTTTTCTCTGGCATATGCATCAGCCGTATTACACCGATCCCGTCGCGGGCTCGGCCAGCATGCCTTGGGTGCGTCTACATGCCACAAAAGCGTATTTCGACATGGCTTTCCTCCTGGACCGGTTTCCACGGCTTCACGCCACCTTCAACTTCACGCCGTCGCTGCTGGTCCAACTCAAGGAAATCGGTGACGGTGGCGTGCAGGATCTGTTTTTAGAGCATGCGCGACGGCGGGCCGCCGATTTGAATCACGAGGAGCAGGCCTTCCTGATCCGCCATTTTTTCTCGATCAATTGGGCCACGATGATACGTCCCTTTCCCAGGTACCACGAGCTGCTCGTCAAGCGGGGCCTGGAGATCGACGAACAGGATCTCCAACGGGTAGCCCGGCAGTTCTCTTCACAGGATTTCCTGGATCTCCAAGTCTGGTTCAATCTCGCTTGGTTCGGCTACGGAGCGGTCCAGCGCTCTCCTCGCCTCTCGGCGCTACGAGCCAAGAACCGTGGCTTCTCGGAGGAGGAGAAGCTAGAGGTCCTGGCTCTCCAACGGCGGACGGTGCAGGACATTGTGCCGATGTACCGCCGATTGGCGGAGCGCGGCCAGATTGAATTGACGACGACACCCTTTTATCATCCGATCCTTCCACTCGTGATTGATACGGAACATACACGGCGTGCCAGGCCGGATCTGCCGCTGCCGTCGCGCTTTCGCGCGCCGGAAGATGCCGAAGCCCAACTGCGTCTGGCTGTTGAGTACCATGCCGCTACGTTCGGCAGGCCGCCACAGGGCCTGTGGCCTTCGGAAGGCTCCGTCTGTCCGGAATTGATTCCCCTGCTCCGACGTATCGGCTTCCGCTGGCTGGCCACCGATGAAGGCATTCTCGCGCGCTCGCTTGAAGTGGCACAGATCCCATGGCATCGGGCCCAGCTCTATCGCCCGTACACCGTGGGGATGGGAGGCGAGGACGCGACGATCGTCTTTCGCGACAGGGAGCTCTCAGACGGATTCGGCTTTCTCTACCACAAGACGACGGCTGACGTGGCTGGTCAGGACGTGCTGCGCCGCATCAAACAGGTGGCGCTGGATACGCCGCAGGACAACGTGCTCGTGCCAATCATTCTGGACGGCGAAAATCCCTGGGAGCACTATCATGAGGGTGGGGAACAGTTTCTTTCGCACCTGTATCAGGCGCTTTCTCACGGGACGCTGGACGAAGGCGACTCACTCCGCGTCATCACCGCCACGATGTCCGAGGCCCTCGCAGCCACGCCGGAGATACCGCATCTTCCCTATCTGCACTCAGGATCCTGGATCAATCAGGACTACAAGATCTGGATCGGCCATGCGGAGGACAACCGCGGATGGGATCTCTTGGGTCACACTCGCTCGCGGTTACTGGAGATCAGTCCAAGCCTGCCGCCCGAGCGAGCCAAGGCTGCGTGGCACGAGCTATACGCCGCCGAGGGAAGCGACTGGTTCTGGTGGTACGGCGACGATTTTGATACCGCCTATAAGGAAGAATTCGACCGGCTGTTCCGCACCCATCTTCGCAACGTGTGGACGCTCGCCGGCTTGACGCCGCCGGACCTGCTCAACCATCCGCTCTGTGAGGCCCGCCGCTTCCAGACCCGTGATCAGGTCACCCAGCCGCTTTCGCTCCTGCGACCGACGATCGACGGAATCGTGACCAACTTTTTCGAATGGCGGGGGGCCGGAACAATCAATCCTCATCCTCCACTCGGCGCGATGTGGAAGGCCGAAGGCCTGTTTTCCGCCATTTGTTTTGGCTTCGATTTGGAGCACTTCTTTCTCCGGCTCGATCCCGCCACATCGCTTCTGAGCCAGAAAGCAGACCTCGGTATTGAATGCTGGCTTCAGACGCCCGCCCATAGCTATCGGCTCGAAATGTCCCTCGCCTCCCCCGATCACTATGTCTTGTCAGAACGGCGTGACGACGGCGGCTGGCAGGAGGTGAGTCGCTCAGCACGGATCTCATGGCATCAGGTCTTGGAACTGGCTCTTCCGTTCAAAGAGGTTCACGTCGAAGAGGGACAAATTCTACAGATGACGGTGATCGTTCGGCGTGACGGCTTGGAGACCGCGCGGTATCCGCGCCATCAGCCGGCCGCACTGAGCGTCCCCGGACCGGAATTCGAAGCGACGGTCTGGAGGGTATAAACCGCTTCGCACATTTCTTAGGGACGCCATGCCTGACTTGCGGCGCGACCCCATCGTAGGTCGCTGGGTGATCATTTCGACGGAGCGGAACGGCCGACCGCACGACTTCGCGCAGATGCAGCCGATCCGTCCGATCTCGGTTGCGCTCTGCCCGTTCTGCCCGGGACAAGAACGGCTCACCCCGAAGGAAATCATGGCCTACCGTCCGCAGCCCGCCGAAGCGGATGTGCCCAATTGGACGGTACGGGTCGTCCCGAACAAGTTCCCGGCCTTGCAAGTGGAAGGTGATCTCGGCCGCGAAGGTTTGGGGCTCTATGATCGGATGAACGGGATTGGCGCGCACGAAGTCATTATTGAAACGCCCGGACACAAAGATAGCCTGGCCGACATGCCGACCAGGGGTATCGAAGACGTGCTCTGGGCCTACCGCGACCGCGTCATCGATCTGAAACGGGACCTCCGCCTGCGGTACATTCTGATCTTCAAGAATCACGGCGCTGCAGCGGGTGCCACGCTCGAGCATAGCCACTCGCAGTTGATTGCGTTGCCGGTGATTCCGACCAATGTCATGAATGAGATCGAGGGCTGCCGCGCCCATTACCAGCACAAGGAACGGTGCATCTACTGCGACATCCTCAGGCAAGACCTTGCAGACGGCGACCGGATCGTGGCCGACAACCCGGAGTTTCTCTGCGTCACGCCGTTCGCGCCGCGGTTTCCGTTTGAAATGTGGATTCTGCCCAAGCGGCATGCCGGCTACTTCGAAGAGAGTCAGAAGCAGCAATTTGAGTTCCTCGCGCCGATCCTCTCCGAATCGCTCCGACGCATGGACAAGGTCCTGTCGAAGCCCGCCTATAACTTCGTCCTCCACAGCTCGCCGCTGCATGAGAAAACCGGCGACTTCTATCACTGGCACATCGAGATCATCCCCAAGCTCACGCAGGTGGCGGGCTTCGAATGGGGGACGGGATTCTATATCAATCCCGTCTCACCGGAAGAAGCGGCCAAAGCTCTACGAGAAGCGCACATCTGACGGCACCCGCTACAGGCTTTTTGTACAGCGGCCTGACGGCGTGCTAGCATAGGTCCCGCGTTCTCATCCTCCGCCACGATCATGTTTAGACCCATCCCCGAAGCCGCTCTCTTTCGACGGGCTCCCTTTCGACTCATCGCGTCCATCATGTTGGTTTCTGCCGTAGGCATCATCATCCTACTGGGAAGTCTGGACTTCTTCGCCGCGCTTTTTCGGCGGGACCTCATCGTCCTCGCACTGTTTCTTGCTCTCAGTAGCGCCGTGAGCATCGCAGCCGTGATCAGCTTCCTGCACAATGCCAGCACCAAGCGAACTCTTGAAGAAGTGAAGGGACTCGCCAGAAACATTTTACAGAGCATCCCGACCGGGATCCTTACGGTGAATCGCAGCGGCATCATCACGGCGGTGAATCCCACCGCCGAAGCGGTCTTGAAACGGTCGGCAACTGATCTGCTCGGAAACTCCTATGAATCCGTCTTTGCCGCCGGTGAAATCATCCGTGAAGCGCTCGATGAAGCACTTAAGACCCACACGCATATGAACCAGAAAGACTTGCCGTATGCGGGCCTCGACGGCCGACCCCAGACTATTCGTGTCAGCACGGTCGAATTGAGAGGAGATGATGGCCGGCCTTCCGGTGTGCTCCTGCAAGCTCAGGATGTCACGGACTGGCTTGCCCTCGAACAACGCGTTCGTGTCGCCGAAAAACTGGCGGCACTCCATACCCTCTCCGCCGGTGTCGCACATGAGCTACGCAACCCGCTGAGCGCCATGGATCTGAACCTCCATCTTCTCCAAGAGGAATTGGAGGACCAAGGCCCGCTCACGAGCAGGACCGCCCATTATGTGCAAGTCTTGGAAGCTGAATGCCGACGTCTCTCCACCATCCTTGATAATTTTATGAAGTTCGCGCGTCCCGCCTCCCTGGATGCTCATGAGATGGATGTTCATGGAGTGATCGAGCATATCGTTGCACTCATGCAGCTTGAAGCGCAGGAACACAAGATTCACCTTGAATATACGATCGACAACGATGTACCGCCGGTGCTGGGCGATGAGACGCAGATCAGTCAGGCTCTGGTGAACGTCGTCGTCAACGCCTTCCATGCGATGACGGAGGGTGGCCACTGCCATATTGCCGCCACCACATGCACGACCGATGGGAAACGCTGGGTCGAAGTTTCCGTGCGGGACACCGGCGTGGGCATACCGAAGGACGCATTGCCCCGCCTGTTCGAGCCTTTCTACACGACGAAAGCAAGCGGCTCGGGACTAGGTCTCGCCATCGCATACCGAATCATGGAGGACCACGGTGGACTGATCAGTGTCTCGAGCGTACAGGGAACCGGAACGGCCGTGACGCTGAGATTTCCTGCGCTGGTCACTCATCCTGAGGAAATAGAGGCGAGATCATGACAGCCGGAGGACGCATTCTCGTCGTCGATGACGAATTGAACATCCGAGGCGCTTTGGTGACGCTCCTCGAGAAAAAGGAGTATCAGGTCCGTGGCGCAGGCAGCGCCGAAGAAGCGCTGGAGCAGCTTGAAACGACGCCGGCTGATCTCGTGCTCACCGATCTGAAGATGCCGGGCATGGGCGGCATGGAATTCCTTCGCCGGCTCAAGCAGCAATGGCCTGATACCGAGGTGCTGGTCATCACCGCCTTTGGCTCCATCGATACTGCCGTCGAAGCCATGCGAGGAGGCGCCTACGACTACATCACAAAACCCATCGATCGTGAACGGTTTGGCGTAGTGGTCGAGAAAGCTCTCGAGCGACGCGCTCTGGCGTTTGAAAACAGGCAGCTCAAGGACCGGCTCGAAACCAGGACGCGCTTCGAGCAGATGATCGGCCAAAGCGAACCCATGCAGGGCGTGTACGGCCTCGTCGACATGGTCGCCGATAGTGACGTGACAGTCCTGCTCACGGGTGAAAGCGGAACCGGGAAAGAACTCGTGGCCCGTGCAATCCATCACAGGAGTCAGCGGTCAAACGGTCCATTCGTCACCCTGAATTGCGGAGCACTCCCGGAAAATCTCTTCGAGAGCGAATTGTTCGGCTATGAAAAAGGTGCCTTTACGGGCGCCACGACCAACAAGTTAGGACGCTTTGAACTTGCAGACGGCGGAACCTTACTTCTGGATGAAGTAGGAGAGCTGTCGCTCAAATCACAAGTCGATTTTTTACGGGTGCTCGAGACCAAAGAGTTCCGGCGACTGGGCGGAACCAAGATCGTGAAGGTCGATACGAGGATTGTGGCGGCCACCAACCGGAATTTGAATGAAGCGGTCAAAGACGGAGATTTTCGTGAAGACCTCTACTATCGACTCAACGTCGTTCCGATCCCTCTTCCGCCGCTGCGCGAACGAGGCGACGATATCCCGCTGTTGGCCGATCGCTTTATGAACGAGTTCTCGGCTCAGCATCATCGCGACACGAAAGAGATCTCTCGGGCAACGATGCGTCTGTTGCGGCTTTATGCCTGGCCCGGCAACATTCGCCAGCTGCGGAACCTCATGGAGCGGTTGGTCATCACGGTCAAGGATCCGGTAATCGAACCATACCATCTTCCCGAAGAAATTCAGGCTAGCCGAGAAGATGCACGCACCATGGTGGTGACATTAGGGTCCACATTGAAAGCGATTGAACGTGAAGCGATCCGGCGGACCCTTACCGAAGTCACGAACCATCGCGAGAAAGCGGCCAAATTGCTTGGCATCAGCCTCCGTGCGCTTCAATACAAGATCAAAGAGTACGGCATCCGCGAGTAAAACCGCTGCAGTCCAACAAAGTAAGCAGGCGTCGGGCCATCGCTGCTGCAACATTTGCAGCGGTTCGTCGCCAGCGCTCACAAAATCTGCAAGTTTTGCAGGAACCAACCAACGCCAACTCGCAGGCCGGCAGTGTTACGAACGCCTGCTACGCAAGTACGCAATTTCTTAGTCTCCGTCGAAGTGGCCTCTCAAACCGCTCTCCGGCATCCTCCCTGCATTTGCCCTGATTGGTCCAGCCCTCGCTAGGCTCCGGGACAAATTGACGTGATGAATCCACCTCCGAGGAAATAGTTCGGCCGGGTGGAGATTCTGTGTTCGGCAGCAGTTTTGTGTCTTGCGGTTGGCAGTTTGTGGAGTCTGTGATCGTTCAACCTGCCGATCGCCTGGCCTATTACAGCCCGACACAGCATGAGGAACGCACATGCAGAACAAACGGACCGAGCGTCTCGCTGAGTTACAGAAGCTCCTGAATATCTGCCCCGGAGATGTCCGTGCCCGTTGCGACTTGGCTGTGTTGCTTGAGGAGATGGATCTGCCTGACGAAGCATTGTTGAACTGGAAGGCAGTATTGGATTTTGATCCTAACCATCTCAAGGCACGTGAAGGCGTGAACCGGTGCCGAAGCCGGACCAGACGCCCGTTTCCATCTCAGAGGTGAATCTCTATCTGGCGGAGATCACTGGGAAGGAGAACCTCTTATGGCTCGCATCATCCTGCTCCTGCTGCTTGCCGTCTTCTTTTGCGGAACGACCGTCTGGGCGTATGAAGAAATGGTCGTATCCGACGGAGGGACGGTATTCGGTACCGTGAAGCTCGAAGGGCACGTACCAAAACCCAAAGGGTACAACCTCACGACACTGCCTGACCAGATTTATTGCGGCCGGATTTCAGACGGTCATGGGTGGCGATTGTTGCAGCCGTTCAACGTCGGACCGGCGGGAGAATTTCGGGACGTCGTCGTCTATCTTGAAGACATCGAGAAAGGGAAGCGCGTTGCGTCCACCTTTGCGAGCCCGCGCATCGAAGCGCGGGATTGCCGCTTTATGCCGTTTACGACCATTATTCGAGAAAAAGAGAATGTCGTCGTCGTGAACATGGATCCGGTCATGCACGACATCCAAGCCTATGAAAGCTCTCAACTCGGCGCACGGGTCCTCTTCAACGTGCCGCTGCCGATGAATCAGCAACATCCGCGAGATCTCAAAGACCGCAGCGAGGCCGCCCTCTACCATAGACATTTGGCGGGCGAACCGATGAAGCAGCTCGTCGGGATGTCAAAGGGCCGGCGGGTGTTTGTCATGCAGTGCGGGTTCCATGCCTACATGGAAAGCTGGGGACTGGCGATGGACAATCCGTACTACGCGACAACGGATCAAAACGGCCATTTCGAGATCACCGATATCCCGCCGGGCAGCTACAAGCTGGTCGTCTGGCATCCCTATATCGGAGGCGCGAGAGAACAACTGATTACGATTCCGCCGAAGGGACAGACCGCCGTGGAAGTGAGGATTCCCGCACCGGTCGGACGGCTCTATGCCAATCAAATGGTCGACCATCCCTATACGCGGTACGCCATCACGGATGAAGTCCAGAGCCAGATCGTTCCCACCCTCATTCGCCAGGAACGGTAGGCCTTCCGCGGCATATGGCTATTCCGCTTTTCCTGATTCTCGTTGGTTACGCAGCCGGGGTGCTTCTCCCGCTCTGTTTTCCGGCCAGACCGAGGATCCAGAACCTCATTGCTCATGGCCTGGCCGCCGTTGCGACAATGGGCGGGATCTATCTCGGCATGGTCGGCCTTCTCGCGCCCGAACCATTGGCAATGTCGGTGCCCTCCACGCTCCCTCTTCTGACATTCGCCGTTCGGCTTGACGCTCTCTCATCCCTCTTTCTGCTGATGATTTCGTTCGTCGGCCTGGCCGCCTCCATCTATGCGGTCGGCTATGTGACCGAATTGTACGGGCGAATTTCGATTGGTCTGTTGGGCTCACTATACAACGCTTTTCTCCTCTCTATGACACTGGTAGTCCTGGCCGACAATGGATTCTTTTTTCTCATTGCCTGGGAACTGATGTCGTTGTTCTCCTATTTCCTCGTGGTGACGGAGCATGAAAAGAGCGACGTGCGCTATGCGGGCCTGTTCTATCTGATCATGACGCACATCGGGACCGCCTTCGTCATCCTGACATTTCTCCTGCTCTTTCAAGGCAGCGGATCGTTCTCGTTTGACGCCTTCCGCAATCTGGGGCACCCCTTGCCGGACAACATGAGAACGATGGCCTTCGTGCTAGCGCTGGTCGGTTTCGGCACCAAGGCTGGCATTGTGCCGTTGCATGTGTGGTTGCCTTATGCTCATCCCGCGGCCCCCTCCCATATCTCAGCGCTCATGTCCGGTGTCATGATCAAAACCGCCATCTATGCGTTGCTCAGGGTGTACTTCGATTTCTTCGGCGGACACTTTCCCTGGTGGTGGGGATTCGTCGTGCTGCTGATCGGCGCGGTGTCGGCCTTACTCGGCGTCATGTACGCGCTGATGGAACACGACCTCAAAAGCTTGCTGGCCTACCATAGCGTCGAGAACATCGGCATCATTCTGCTCGGGATCGGAGCAGGCATGATCTTCCACAGCTATGATCTCGATGAGTTGGCCGCGCTCGGACTGATCGGCGGTCTCTACCATACGATCAACCATGCGGTCTTCAAGGCATTGTTGTTTTTCGGAGCAGGATCGCTGCTCTATGCCACGCATACCCGCAACATGGAAGAATACGGCGGCCTCCTGCGTCGGATGCCTTGGACCGGCGGGTGTTTTCTGATCGGCGCAGTGTCGATCGCCGCACTGCCCCCCACCAATGGATTCGTCAGCGAGTGGCTGGTGTTTCAAAGCCTGTTTTTAAGCTATCAAATGCCTTCACTCTTGATGAAATTCATGCTCCCGCTTGCCGCGGCCATGCTGGCCCTCACCGGCGTCCTTGCCCTGACGTGTTTCGCAAAGGCCTTTGGCATCTCCTTCTTAGCGCTTCCGCGCAGCTCTCACGCCAGGCATGCCGAAGAAGTGCCCTGGCCCATGCGCGTAGGGATGGGCGGCTTGTCCGCCGTCTGCATCGCTCTTGGGCTGGCTCCCATGCTGGTTGTCCCGTTCCTGGACCATGTCAGCACTTCCTTGATCGGCCGCTCGATAGCGGACAAGATGCTGGCGCTTGACGGCTGGGCCTTGGCACCGGTCAACGTAGAATTTTCGAGTCTCTCGTCTCCTGTCCTGGGCTTCCTTCTGGTAGCAACGGCGGCGCTAGGCCTGGCGCTTGTCGCCTGCTACGGCGGCACCAGTCCCCGTCGATACAGCAAAACCTGGGCATGCGGCCTCAATCTGACCTCTCGCATGGAATACAGCGCAACCGGATTCGTGCAGCCGATCAAGCGAGTGTTCAGCACGATTTACCAACCCACGGTAAAACTTGAAACGGAGTTTCTGGAAGAATCGCGCTATTTCGCGAAGCGGCGCCGGTTCGAATTCCACATTGAACCACTGTTCCAGGCGTACTTCTATGATCCTCTCATCGCATTCGTGTCCGGATTGGCCGACCGGATGAGGATTGTCCAGGCAGGCAGTCTCCATCTCTATCTGGCCTATATCTTCGTGACGTTAGTCGTGCTGTTGATGGTGGCCCTGTAACGGCAAGCCTATGATCAAAGACCAGTCGATACTTCAAGCGATCGCGCTCACGCTGGCACAAGCCATCATCTTGCTCGCTGTTTCGCCTGCGATCGTCGGGTTAATCAAGAAGGTCAAGGCACGTTTCCAATGCCGCCAGGGAGCCGGCATTCTCCAGCCCTATGTCGATTTGAAGAAACTCTTCCGCAAGCAGCCGGTGGTCTCCACGACCACGTCATGGATCTTCACGGCAACTCCCTACATTGTCTTTGCCTCGACGGTGACGGCCGGACTGCTCGTACCAATCTTTGTCTCGCAGATGCCGCTGAACTTTGCCGGCAATATTATTGCCTTCGTCTACTTGCTCGCCCTGGGCACGTTCTTTCTCATCCTCGCAGGGCTTGATGCCGGCTCGCCATTCGGTGGCATGGGCAGCAGCCGGGAGGCCATTGTGGCCTCCCTGACCGAGCCGGCCATGATCATGGCGATCTTTGCCATTGCGCTGACCGCCGGTTCCACGAATCTCAGTACGATTGTCCACAGGACCGCCTTGCTCGAAGGGATCGTGACAGACCCTTCGCCTCATCTGATGGCACTTGCTGCCGTCTTCATCGTGGCCCTTGCAGAAACTGGTCGGGTACCTGTGGATAATCCGGCGACCCATCTCGAATTGACCATGATCCACGAGGCGATGGTGCTGGAATATTCCGGCCGCTATCTGGCGCTGCTTGAATGGGCTTCCGCCATCAAACTGCTCGTCTTCTTGACCCTCATTGCCAATGTCTTCGCGCCATGGGGTATTGCGACGAGTTTCACACCCATGGCCCTATCGATTGGCTTGGCGGTCTATTTGGTCAAAGTTGCCGGCCTTGCCCTGCTGATCGGGACGATCGAATGCATGTTTGCCAAGTTGCGCCTCTTCCGAATCACGGATCTTCTCGGCGTGGCCTTTATCCTGGCATTGCTGGGATTGCTCTTTTTTTACATTTTGCGAAGCTAAGCATGTCCTGGCTGACTCCTCACATCGCCACCCAAATCGTCGACTTTGGCTCCGCCATGCTGCTCTTGACGTGCTTCGCCATCGTGGCGCAAAGACGGCTTTCCGCCTGCGTGGACCTCTTTGCGTTACAGTCGCTGTTTCTGGCGATGACGGCTGCGCTGGTGGCCTTCCTGACCGGCACTCCCCACATTTATATCGCCGCGGTATTGACGGTCGTCGTGAAGGTAATTGTGATCCCGCGTGTGCTGAAAGGCGTCATTGAACGGCTCAACGTCACG
>JAICVE010000484.1 GCA_025935475.1 Nitrospira sp.
CAGCGGGAAGCTCAGCGTCGCCGTCAAAAGTGGTTGTCGAAGCGCCGGCCGGAATAGACCCTTCGTTCATCCGCATCGCCTTCCTCCATCGTCGGTTTCACCGGTTTCGTGGTCATGCGTGAGGATCAGATCCATGCAGCGATCAAGATCCTCAGGCGGGAGATCCGCCAATGGCAGGAACCGGTCGTCGGTGTCGTCGCCAGGGAATCGGCTCGAGACCCCTTCCGCATTCTGATTTCCTGCCTACTCAGCCTGCGAACGAAGGACAAAACGACCAGTGAGGCCAGCGCGCGTCTGTTTGCCCTGGCGCATACGCCGGCCGCACTACTGAAGCTGTCACAGCGCAGTATCGAACGGGCAATCTATCCCGTAGGTTTCTACCGGACGAAAGCCAAAGCCATCCATGCCCTTTGCCGTCGGCTGCTCGAGGTCTATGAAGGCAAGGTGCCGCAGTCGATCGACGAGTTGATGACCCTCGCAGGGGTCGGCCGAAAGACAGCCAATCTGGTGGTAACGGTCGGCTACCAAAAACCGGGGATCTGCGTGGATATCCATGTTCACCGAATCAGCAACCGTTGGGGATATGTGAAGACGAAGACGCCGGAAGAGACCGAACAAGCGCTCCGCGCCAGACTTCCGAAGCGTTATTGGATTACCTTCAACGATTTGCTTGTGCCCTACGGCCAGAATCTTTGCCAACCGGTTTCCCCATTCTGCAGCCGCTGTAAGCTCATCGACATGTGCGATCGGGTGGGAGTCGTCCGGTCTCGTTAGGGACGACCAACGGCGGTGATCGGCTCAGATGAACAGCGTCGTTTCGGCCTTGGCCGTCAGAGAAATGATGGCGGGCAATCCTAAGACTTCGTCGACCTGCTTGGAGACGGCCTCTCCGTCGACGCCCATATATTCCAGCCCAGCGCTGCAGGCGATGACGCGGATGTTCCCGACCAGTTTCGCCTCGGCGAGCATTTCGGAGATCTTCGGCACCTTCTTTTCTTTGAGCAAACGTGCGACCTCCTCGCTCGATGCGGCATATTCCGGGGGAAAGTCGATCTGGTCGATTTTCCCTTCTGCCAGTTTCTTGATCGTCCAGAACAGCAGGATGACGATGACGTCCTTGCCCATGGCGGCTGCCGTCAGACCCAGCGTGGCCACCTGATGGAGCTTGTCATATGTGGCATTGTGGGCGAAGAGGACGAACTTCGGTTTCGGCTGGCTCATGCTACGGCTTCGGGACTCGGGCCTTGACACTGTTGATGTAATCGTTGATGGCCGCGTCGACCTCAATCGGGGCCAGCGGGCGATCGTGCGTTTCGCTTTCGTCGAGGACATATTGGTCGCGGTCCTTTTCTTGACGGACGATCACCGTATTTTCCGGTGTGACCTCGACGAGCATGAACCACTCCCGCGCCCCCTGTGTGATCACGACCTCCTTGCCCAGTCCCTTCTTGCTGACGGCAATCTGCAGCTCATCGGCCGCAGCGATGACCGGCATCGGGGTACTCCAGGATGCTAGAGTGAGGGGCAGGAACAGCCACAGGCAGAGACAGACCAGCGTCACGCGCATGAGCGGATTATAGCCGCCGGCAGAAGCGCAGTAAACCAGGCCTTGCTGCCCGTTCGTTATCTTGAGTGACCATGGGTCGCGTGTTAGGATCCTCTCCCCATGGACGGGCTGCTTACGACGGTTCAGCAATATGTTTCCACTGAAACGCTAATCTGGCTGACGGCGCTGTCGTTCGTCTTTTTTATCGGCACGCTCATTGCCATTCCGTTTATCCTGGTCAGGCTTTCGGCCGATTATTTTGACGTCCGTGTGCCTCGCCCCTGGATGCAACATCACCATCCGGTTCTGCGTCTCGTCGGCCACATCGTGAAGAATGTGCTCGGGACGGTGTTTCTTTTTGCCGGGTTCCTCATGCTCTTTCTGCCTGGTCAGGGCGTGCTGACTATGGTCATCGGGATTTCGATGCTGGATTTCCCCGGAAAGCGGAAAATCGAGGCGAAGCTCATCGGCCAGCCCACCGTCCTGAGCGTGATCAACAGCTTGCGGAAAAGGCGCGGGAAACC
>JAICVE010000317.1 GCA_025935475.1 Nitrospira sp.
TCAGCAAGCTGAACGCAGATCCTCGCTAAGTGACGGTGCCCTCGTCTCCGCGATTCGCGGCGCTATCGAGACAGCACCTCGCCCGATGCCCGTAGACGCCGTGCCTTCCTCGTCTGAACCGTGACAAACTTCGGACCTGGCTAAGGCTACCACTCTAGGCAGCCTTCAGAAGTGGCCGAAACCGGAAGCCGAAATTCGCGCATTGGATTGGACACCGCGGGATTACCAGCAACTAACAAACCGCAGATCCACCGCCTCACTTGTTTGCCTGCCAAAAACCGCAAAAGCGCTTTGCATGAAGTAGGTTCAAGTTGACGCACGCGCGCTCAATACCGATAAGGTGAAATAACTACGGTGGAGAGCCGATCAGGTGTACGCGCGGCGAGGGTTCAGACCTTTTGAGTCGTCGCGGGCAGCCGGCTGTCAAAATCGCCGTGTTTCTTGAAACTTTGGCTAAGTTCATTATGATGTGAAATAGCCATAACAGAATGACCCCCCCCACGACGACCGGCTGGAGGTAGCCCAAATGCCATCTTCACACCTTATCTTGGTTGCGGCCTTTGTTGGTTGCATCGCTTTTCCATTCGACTCTCGTGGAGATACGGGTCAAGCCGGAGCACCGACTGCCCCCTTCACAAAGCCAGAGATCTCCAAACCAATGGAGGGAGACATTGAAGGAGACATTGATATAGCCCGCTATCGTCTTGCCACGGATTTTGCAGATTGCCTAAAGACGCATGAGCACCGAATTGTGGATGCATGTATGGTGCAGCGCGGATGGATATCAGTCGATCCTCCAGGTCAAAAGCCTGGAGCTACTTTTTCGTGCCGTGCGATAAATTCTGGGAATGGGGTCTATGTCACTTTTTGTCCGTAGAAGTTTCGGCGAGGTGAAGGAGCAGGCCGCACATCTGTCCCATTGCCGGACCCTCTCGTGAGCCCACCTAGGATTTGCCGGACCTCCTCAGCCAAATTGTTTTCACGTAGCTCGACCTACATAATCCGTGTTTGCACTTCGATCAATCTTTGTCGCGCCTTAGACAAATTTGCTGTGCGACTGGGTTGCTGCATGGCCGCAAGAATGAACTGGTCGGGTAATAGCATTCCCACCTGTTAAAAGTGACAGTTTCCTCCTAAGTAGAATTCAGCCATACTGCATTTCATCAAAACGCCTGCCTAATGCAGGGGGCTGTTCTTCACTATCGAGTTGGCGTCTCAGCGCCGACTCTTCACTAAAGGAGTTCATTGTGACGAAGTGCATCTTTAATCGATTCAATGGCCTATGGTTCACAGCTGTAGCGAGCATCATTGCGTTGAATGCGGGACTGTCCAGTTCGGCGTTGGCCGCCTCGGCGAAAGAAATTGACACTGGCGTGGACGAATCCATCGTGAAATTCGAAAAAGAAGTCAAAAATGGAAAGAATTTCCTCGACAGTAGCAAAGGCGTACTGGTGTTCCCGAGAGTTCTGAAGGGAGGGGCGGGCTTTGGAGGAGAGTATGGCGAAGGTGCACTCCGGGTCGCAGGCAAGACGGTGGATTACTACAGCATGTTACAGGGTTCATTTGGATTGCAGCTCGGAGGGGAAATCAAAACCGTCTTCATCGTCTTTCTGGATGAGGCTGCGCTGAAAGGGTTCCGGGAAAGCGAAGGTTGGAAGGCGGGAGTGGATGGTTCGGTCTCCCTGGTCACCTTGGGAGCCGGGGGCACCATCGATACGCAAAACTTGAAAGACCCGATCGTCGCATTCGTCTTGGGGCAGAAAGGGCTGATGTATAACCTGTCGTTCGAAGGAACGAAATTCAGCAAAAAGAAGAAAGAATAATTTTCACTCCCCGAAGCGGTACCTCAGGTTTGGGGTGTAGCGATTCAAACGGTCCCCCTACACCCCAAACATCATGCCGTCTGTGGCGAAAGATGCAGGTCTCTCGTGCTCGATTCGTGTTGATGGTGCTTCATCTGCCTCTGACCGGAGACTGAGAATGAGCCGAATGAAAGCCCAAGTCTTTCAAATCTCGCATCTCCACTTGACTATCCGTCTGGGACAAGCAAAGGGCGCGCTTGGGGGGCGCTCGGCCCTTGTTCATGGCCCTCCAACCCTATCAAGTGCGGGCGCGAACAAGGCACAACCCCTGTCAAAACTGACAGTTTCTCTTCTAGGGCCTCTCTGCCATAGTGCCTTCCCTAATCCGTTGATGGAGGGCTGGTCTTCACCACCGAGTTGGCCTCTCAGCGCCGACTTTTCACAAAAGGAGCCAATTATGACGAAACTAATCTCTCATCGACTCCATGGTGTATGGCAGTTGGCGTTGAGTTGTGCAGGAGGTCTTCTCCTGGTGCTTGCATCGGCCTCGTATGCGGCCGACACGCCGGCTGGAGCAATGGCCAGTCCAACGCCAGAAGCAACGTCCGATCCACAGCTTCCCGTGGTGAGCGATCCCCAAAGCGTGTATCGTATCAAGGACAACCCCTTCTTCAGCCTCCATATTGACAAGTCTGTAGAACATGCCCGTGCTGCTGAAATTGCTGGCAATGCGGGACAGACTGCAGAATTACTAGAACATGCTCAGATGTCATTGATGCGAGCCAAAGAAGCGCAGCGGGCGGGCAATGTGCCTGGCTTGAATGAAGGAATTGCCAATTTGAGAAAAGCGTTGAAACTCCCTCTATGGTTGACGCAAGGCTCAACACAGGCTTCGGCTTCCTCGGCCCAGGGCGCAGATCCTCAGTGTATCGATGAGCTTGAGAGACAATGCGGGGAGGTTCAGCCTGGCAGCGGGCGTATTCAACAGTGTTTTGACGAGAAGATAAACAACTTCTCACCAATGTGTCAGGAGAAGCTGAAGGAGGGAAAGGCCGCGATCGCAGCCGCGATCTTGGGGAACAGGCATGAAAAGGCACTATCAGGGACACCCCGTGCAGAGGCTGCCGTGCGTTCGGCGACTGACTCTATTCGTGAAGCGCGTAAGAACTTGTCGCAGGCGGCTGGAAAGAAGTACGTCGAAATTAAGCCGGAACGAGTGGCAGCTGTTCCTTCTGAGCGATGAACTGACAGCTGAGAAGCCGGACACCGGACAAAATGTCGTCGGGGTGAGCGAGGCGGGACCTGGCTCACCCCCTGATCGCGTGATGGCGCTCTTTCACTGCTGAGCGCTCCTCTTGTTCCTTTCCGTCTTTTCTCAAGCAAGGCAGAATCCCTTCTTCAAGCCACGTGTACTCGCCGTTCATAATGGCCTTTGACAGCTGATACACGACCGAGTCTTTCTTGTACCGTCGTATTCTTCCAGCGATGGAGGAGGGAGGAGAGAGCCGATCTGCCATATCCTGACAGAAGTAGTCGACCAGCTCACGGATTCCCGGCTTCGTTCGCATCTCTGGTTGAGAGGCAAACCAGAGTATTGCAGCCATGGGGAGCAACAACAGACTGTCATTCACGAGGTGGTGCAGCAGGAGTTGTTTATTGTGCAGTTTCTGCCGGTGGTGAAGCGTCGCAAGCAGTGTCGCTCGGGTCAGGCCGCGTGAGGAGGACTCGATAAACCGGATCCACCTTACATACTCTCTTCCGCAGACCGCGGAGGCGGAGCGGGAATGCAGAAAAGGTAAACAGGAGGAAAGGCACATGCGGGCGTAATAGAGAGCCGCGGCGATTTTGCCTGACATGGGTCCTTGGAGAATGGCCAAACCCTGTTCGACATAGGGAGCGAGGGACTCGCGTGCCATCCAGATTCGGAGAATCTCGCTGGTCCCCTCCCA
>JAICVE010000194.1 GCA_025935475.1 Nitrospira sp.
CTGCTATCATCCTGCTACTAGGGCAGGATAACTCAGGCCCATCAGCACCCACTTCGGGAGTAGGTTGGTTTGTAGTCTTGTGGAATTAGGTTGACTGAGATTGGAATTGTGGAATTTCGTAAACCGCAGGTCGCTGGTTCGATTCCAGTCGGTGGCTCCAGTTTTTTGCGAAACAACTGGAGCCGAACTGAAGATCGGGCATGTGGGGACGATGTAGACCGAGCGTTTGAATGTTCGGTTGCCTCTCGTCCTCTTCTCAGAGGTCGGCGTTGATGTCGAAGAACGCATCGACGCTTTCGAGCAGTCGCGCTTTGATTTCGTCCGGCGTGCCGTTAATGACGTGTAACGTCATGTGTCCTTCCGATCCGTCCGGCAGTGTCACGGACACCTGCGGATGCGCCAGCTCGGGAGCCGTGCCCTTATCCAGCCGCATACCATAGCCCAACGTATATTGCGAATTGACGGGCGAAAGAGGTTCTGTGTGGTTGGCCATGATGCTCCTTCTGATAATGTCATTGTGATCAAACGAGTACCAATGCGTTCTTTTCATAGTTCGCCAAGGCCATTTTGATCGCATCCTCGGCCAGAACCGAGCAATGGATCTTGACGGGCGGCAGATTCAGTTCCTGCACAATGTCGGTGTTCTTGATCTTGCCCGCTTCCTGGAGTGTTTTCCCTTTCAGCCATTCCGTGGAGAGGCTCGAACTGGCGATGGCGGAGCCGCACCCGAAGGTTTTGAACTTCGCATCTACGATCGTGCCGTTCTCCACCTTGATCTGCAGCTTCATGACGTCGCCGCATTCGGGAGCGCCGACGATACCCGTCCCCACTCCAGCCTCGTCCTTCTTAAAACTTCCCATGTTGCGTGGGTTGTTGAAATGGTCCACCACTTTGTCGCTGTATGCCATGTTCCGACCCTCCTCCAATCTAAACCGTGGAAGTGAGCAAGTGAGCCGCCGGTAGATCGGGTCCGGCTCATGCTGTTCTGATTGCCTCCGCCAGCGCTTCGTCGCTGATGTACGCGGCGAGCTTGCAGCGACCGTCTCCGACTGTCTTGTCGCCCGCCCATCCGACACCTCGCTCTCTGTGTTAGCCGAAATCGCGACGGTGAACCTACGCCTCTTGCAACACCGCCGCCTTCGCGGCCGCCTTCTTTTCTTTCGTCTTGGCGGCGAGGTCCGCCAACAGCGCCTTCGCGGGCTCGCTCACATATTCCTTAAATGCAAACCGCTCGTTCGGTTTTTCGGAATCCCGCATTTCCTGAAGACCTTCCATGCTGTCCTTGCCGATCTCGAGGATGCACGGCGTATAGAGCTGGACGTAGGTCGGGCCGATTTCCCTTGCGATCAAGACCGCATTGCGGATGACTTTCTCGACGACCGAGGGCTTGCTCACCGTACAATTCACGATGTAGTGACACCCGGACTCCCGCGCGATCTCGGGGAGGCGAACTTTATCGAAAAGTTTTCCGACGGGGGCCATTTTGGCCACGAATCCCTTCTGCATCAGGCCGCTTTCCTGGCCACCGGTGTTGGCGTACAACTCGTTATCGAAGCAAATGGTCGTAAACTTTTCCTGGCGGAACCAAGCTTGGAGCGTCATGTCCAGGCCGATGTCTACGGTGGCCCCGTCTCCCGCCAGCACGACCACATCCTTGATGCGATTCGGAAAGCGGACCGTCAAGGCCCGCTTCAGGCCGGAGGCCACCGCGTTCTGATTGCCGAACAGCGAGTGGATGTTGTGGATGGCGACATGCGGGAAGACCAGGCTGGTGCAGCCCGTCGAGCCGACCATGACGGTGTCTTCCGGGTTGGGAAGCGCGGCGAGCACATAGCGAAACGCCATGGACTCGGGACATCCGGCACAGAGCGAGTGCTGTTCGATGAGTTCCTTCGAGGTGCCGATATCTTTCCATCCCCGGTCTTCCTTGCCATAGGTGGCATGGTTGACGAGGTCTTGATAGTCCAACGGCATGATGTCGTACAGATCCGGCGATATGGCGATGCGTTCCTTGCTCATGTTGTCTTCTCCTTCTACTAGGCAAACGATGTCTTTGCTATGGCAATTGTACGAATGTACTTTACTGCGACGTTATGCATGCCGCCGTCACAAGCGCTCCTGACATGCACACCAAGAAGAGTGCGAGCCAGAGCTCCGGAGCCATATGACGACAAAAGTCCATCTGCGGCAACCTCGATCGACGCAGTGCCAAGGCGGCCTTTCCTCGCCGGAGGAATAGCCTTCGCCTCCGGTTATGGGAAAGTAGAACACGCGTCTTGAAACAATTCGGCGTAGAAGCGGCGGAGACCAGGAAATCAATCGCGCAGGAGGAAGATAAATGCGCGAGGGATAGGACAGTCGGCGTGGCTCAATACGTCATAGGTTCACGCTAGGCGCTATAGACACAGGTGTCAAGCGCTATAAAGGGTAACTTGGCATAGGATAATTCAACGATCCCATAGGTTGACTACCTCGGAGCCTCTTATTATATCGCTTGACTCCCTAATCAATTGCGCCCAGGGTACTTGTGAGGTGTCACGCTCGTTGACTGTCTTATCCTCCCGCTTCCTACTGCTTCCCAGCGAGACCGATTCCCCAGTCTCCGCCGTCTTTGCACACCGGGTGCCCTGACTCCTTTGCCTGTCCGGTTTCCTGATCCGCTGATGGAGGCGGGCAAGGTTCCGGCCACTGCGTCAGAGGCTGTATCATTCACGCTCGCATTCCATAGAGAGGAGTGAACCATGCTCTACTATGCACTGGTCTTTCTGACGGTCGGTCTGATCACTGGCGTCTTGAATTACACTGGAATGTCTTCGTTAGCGGTCGAGATTCCGTTGGTGCTGTCATTGATCGGGATCGTGTTGGTTGCGACATATCTGTTCAACGGACGCATCGGACGGATTGCGTAACGGGAAGTGTTCTTCAGGTCAATACTTTGCACCGTGAACCACATGCAACGTGAGGAGGTACACGATGGTCAGGGAAAAGGTTTCGAACCCAACAACGCCGGGGTCGGCCAGCACATCCAGAGGCGATCAGCAGGATGAACAGTCCGGTCCGCCGTTCCAGATATCTAAGGCTGGATGGGATTACGAGCGCATTGCGCGGCGGGCCTACGAACTGTACCTGCAAAGAGGACAGCAGGAAGGCAGGGATTTGGAAGACTGGGTGAAGGCGGAGCAGCAACTGGCCGGCGAAGCCGGCAAGTAATCATATAAAGCGGTGATCGAATGGGAACTCCATTCGACGCTAAAGGAGACGAGCCATGAACACACTATTACGGTGGGATCCTACCAGCAGAACTCGATGGAACCCTTTCAAAGATCACGATCGGCATGAATTGGAAAGCCAGTTGGCGACGCTGCTTTCGACCAGGGAGCCGACGGCAAACGGGGGAAAAGAGGCCCTCACGGTTGCCCAGTGGTCGCCGCTGGTGGACATTACGGAGGATGAGAAGGAATACCTCATCCAAGCCGAGTTGCCGGACATGAAGAAAGAGGACGTGCGGCTCACAGTGGAAAATGGCGTCCTAGCGATATCCGGCGAGCGGAAATTCGAAAAGGAAGAAAAGGGGAGGAAATATCACCGCATCGAACGCGCCTACGGGAGCTTCGTGCGCAAGTTCTCCCTTTCGGAGGATGCGGATGGGAGTAACGTGACCGCCAATTTCAAGGACGGCGTGCTCCAGGTGCATCTTCCCAAATCAGTAAAGGCGAAGCAGAAAACTGTGGAGATCACGATTGGCTAGTATTGCTGATTCGTGGGGCGTCGGTGAAGGCTTTGTACGCACATGCGACGATGGAGTCTTGCGGACGCTCCACGCGACCAGATGTTCTCCACGTGGATAGAGACGATCTCTTTTCAACTTCACCCTTGAGCAATTTTGATCAGACCGCCTCCATCCTAAGAGGGATACTGGGTTCATCTGGTGTTTTGTAAGGACCTAGAACTGGTATCGGCGACATATCACCTGATTGATCTAACTACACACACTGTAATGCTATAGATGTTCTCCCGCGCGTGTGCTGCTCATGGATGGCGCGTTCATTGGGAATCACGGCGAAAGGAGTGGCATGTCGACATCTCAATTCGCAATAGGCAAGAGGGATCCAGCCCCCAAGGACTCTCCTTCGATTTACGCAAAGTTGGTTCACGCAGAAGATTCGGAGATATTGTCGTGGGCAATCAAGGCTGCCATCTCGGACCTCGGGACCGAGATTCGTCACATTGATCACTTGGCCATGCGGCAAGACTTACGCGAACGAAAACAAGTCTTCTTGCTGATTCTAAATCGTCTCCTTGATGGGTCGGTCAGAGGGGACCGATGATGAAGCTGAAGTCACATCGCGACGCTCCTTCGCCTGCTGCCCTACCAGTAACTCGAACGACCTAGAAGGGCGCATTGACTCACCGCGTTTCAGAGTTATTAGGTACAGGCATGTTGTTGAGCCCCGTTGACTGTTTCATTCTTTCCTAAGTCACTCACTCTTCTTCGAGCGTCTGATACACGAGCCCCAGCCGCTTCTCCGCCGTCGTGCGGATCAAGGGGCTGGAGCACCCCTTGAGCGGTCCGTCTTAAAGGCACTGGGCAAGGTCAACCACTTAACTAACCAAGGAGCACATGATGAATCAGGAACAATTCGGGCAGTTTTGGGAACAACTCAAGACTCCGCTGAGCGCGAAATGGGATAAGGTTACGCTGGAGGATCTCGACGAGATTCAAGGCGATCTGGCCAAGTTCGGCTCTGTGCTGCAGCGGAGATACGGCGAATTGCACAAAGAGGAAGTGACCATCTGGGCCAACCGCCGCTATTCCCATTGGACAGGAAATTATGTCGGTTACGAAGATGCCGAGCCATTCCTAGCCCAGCACAAGGCAGCAGTATGACGCGAAAGTCTGGAAAACGTGTTTCACAAGGAAAGGGGTATGCCTTGTCACATCCCCGTTCCGGAGAACTGACGTGCAGTGAATGGCAGGTGGATGACGTGCTCTCGGCAGGAGAATCGACTGAAGAGGAGCGGCGGCAAGTACCCACGAACAAATCACCTGAGTCAATCCACTCATCTGATAGTGGCACCCGATAGGTCTTAAATGGAGGTGTGTGATGCTTATATTTTTACACTTGCTTGTGTCCGCGATAGTCATCGGGGTGCCAGCAGCAGCTCTCGCGCAATTGAGCGATAAGGGTGCCCATGTGGAGGTGAAAAAAGGAACCAGGTTATGTTCGAGCATCGCTGTCGGTGGGGTTCAGCGCACCGTCGATCAGCGCCGGGTATTTTGGAGAGTGACCAGTCCCATGCGAGGCAATGGCACGCAGACCGTTTCTGCGCTCGTCTACGAAAAGGTCTATGACCGTCAGAGCGGCGACACGAGCACCGTGGAGAACGCGTATCCAGACGAAAATTTTGCCACATTCTTCAACAGAGCTCCGGAGTACAAGGGGATGCTTCAAATGATCAGTCCGCGAGATGGGAGCCTGCAAGCGATCGTGGAGACTTGCCAGGAGGGGCAATAGATCTAATGTCGATGCGTCGAGTGCCAAGGCCGTTCCAGGTAATGGGAGGCTTTCAGATCTAAGCAGAGTAGGGCGGTACACTTGAGCTTTCGTATTGCCTGAGCTTGGCGATCTACATTTGAGTCACGATAGTCTCCTTCTGTGGTCACTTTTGACCAGCCAATCCATCCGTACGGGTCTATGTTTTACGAGAATGACGGCGTTGTCACTGAAATGACGGCGTTGTCACTGAAATGATCGCTCAGCCATTTGTTCAGTGACTGCGTAATCTGAAAAGACATTGAACCGCATGAAACTCGAGAACAGGGGTATCCATCACATGCTCAACGTCATAGCCCATGCCCGTGGTACTCCCATTCTCTCCGGTCCGTCGCCAAGGAACTGAGGAAAAAGTTA
>JAICVE010000362.1 GCA_025935475.1 Nitrospira sp.
ATTTCACCGCAGAGATATTCCAAGATATCCCCACCAAGGTCTTACACACCTATCGCCTGCGCGTGAGTAAGGAGCCCTTGCGAGAAATCCGTCGACATCCTGAGGCGCAACGCTCGGCGTTGGTCGCCATCTTTTGCTGGGAACGGCGGCAAGAAATCATTGACGGTCTGGTGGATCTGCTCATCCAGGTGATTCACAAAATCACGGTGACGGCGGAACGCCGCATCGTCAAAGAACTGGTGCAGGATATCCGAGCCGTCCGTGGCAAGCACGGCTTGCTCTATCAATTAGCCGATGCGGCCTTGGCGCATCCCGATGAGACGGTCAGGGAAGCGGTGTATCCGGTCGTTGATCAAGACACGCTTGCGGCGATTGTAAAGGAATACCAAGCCAAAGGCCCTGGGTACCAGCGGCGTATCCAGACGAGCATCCATAATTCGTACAAAAGCCATTATCGACGGATGGTACCCCTCATGCTGGAGGCCTTGGTCTTCCGCTCCAACAACGAACAATACCGACCTGTACTCGAGGCGTTGGCCTACTTTAAGACCCTACACCACTCCAAACAGCGCTTTCTCGACATCGACACGGTCCCCCGCGCTGGCATTGTGCCACGGGAACTGCGCCCCCTGGTGATCGAGCAGGAGAGCACCGGCACCAGCCGCATTCGTCGTATTCACTATGAGATCTGCATGCTCCAGACCCTGCGCGAGCGGTTGCGGTGCAAAGAGATCTGGGTCGAAGGTGCCAATCGGTATCGCAATCCTGATGCCGATGTCCCTCAGGACTTTGCTGAGAAGCGTACTTCATACTATCAGCAACTCGACCAGCCCTTGGAAGTGGATACGTTCATTGCCAAGCTCCAAGGGGCGATGCATACCGCCCTGGATCATTTCAATCATACGTTGCCACACAACCCCAAGGTATCCCTACGATCCGCCGGCCAGAAACGCATCAAGGTGACGCCTCTGGACGCTCAACCCGAGCCAGCACGCTTGCGGGAGCTGAAAGCAGAAATACTCCGGCGATGGCCGATGACCGGGCTGTTGGACATTCTGAAAGAAACGGATTTCCGTGTCGGATTCACGCGTGTGTTCGATACCACGGCGAGTCGCCAAACCATACACCCGCTGGCATTACAGAAACGCCTCTTGCTGTGCCTCTATGTCCTGGGCACCAACACGGGGGGGTCTCGCGTGTTAACGGGTGATCACGGAGTCACGTACGACGAACTGCGCTATGTCAAACGGCGGTTTCTCCAGCAAGAATCGCTCCGAACGGCCATCGCCGAGGTCGCGAACGCCATCTTTCGTGTACGGCAGGTCCGTATCGGGGGCGAGGGAACGACCGCCTGTGCCTCGGACTCCAAGAAATTCGGGGCGTGGGATCAGAACCTCATGACCGAATGGCACATCCGGTATGGTGGTCGTGGTGTCATGATCTACTGGCATGTGGAAAAGAAGGCCAACTGCATCTATTCGCAACTCAAACGCTGCTCTGCCTCCGAAGTCGCGGCTATGATTGAAGGGGTCTTACGCCACTGCACGGACATGGCGATTGATAAGCAGTATGTGGATACCCATGGACAAAGTACGATCGCTTTTGCGTTTTGCTATCTCCTGGGCTTCAACCTGATGCCGCGCTTGAAGAATATTGCTCGACAAAAGCTCTATCGGCCCGGTACGGGTACCCCGGATGCCTATCCCGCGCTGGCGCCTATTTTGACGCGAGCGATCAACTGGGAGTTAATTCGTCAGCAGTATGATGAGATGGTCAAGTTTGCCGTGGCCCTCCACGTAGGCACGGCAGAGCCGGAGGCCATCCTGCGCCGGTTCACTCGCAACAATATCCAGCATCCCACGTATCAAGCCCTCGCCGAACTGGGGCGAGCGGTCAAAACCATTTTTCTCTGTCAGTATCTGTCGTCGGAGCCGTTGAGACGGGAGATCCATGAAGGGTTAAATGTCGTTGAGAACTGGAACAGCGCCAATGCCTTTATCTTTTACGGCAAGAATAGCGAAATTGCGACGAACCAGCTCGCCGAGCAGGAACTGTCCGTCTTGAGTCTGCATCTACTGCAAATCTGCCTCGTGGACATCAATACCCTGATGATTCAGGAGGTCTTGGCAGAAGAGCCATGGTTTACCCGCTTGGAGCAGGAAGATTTCCGGGCACTCACTCCGCTCCTCTATCACCACGTCAACCCATACGGCCTCTTCGAACTGGATATGCAGAGTAGGCTGCCGCTCCAAATGGCAGAAGCCGCATAGGGCTGTTCGACAAACATATGTTTGTCGATCGAACCTCTTTTCCTCTGTCTCGGCATGGGAAAGTCCGCCATATTATGTTCGGAAAATACTGTCGGATTCGTGGGCCGTCCTGAAACAAGCGGAGAGGAGTTTTCCGAACATGCTAGTCGGCTATATGCGCGTGTCCAGCGAGCATGACCGCCAAACCACAGACCTGCAACATGACGCGTTGATCGACGCTGGCGTCGATCCGCGACATCTCTTTGCCGACAAGGCCAGCGGCGCTCGTGATGACCGGCCAGGACTGCAGCACGCCCTCGCGTATGTGCGTCCTGGCGATTGTTTGGTTGTGTGGAAACTGGATCGGCTCGGCCGGTCCCTGTCTCATCTTCTCCATATTGTGACCACCTTGCAACAGGAAGGGGTAGCCTTCCGCTCCCTGACCGAGCAGATGGACACCACCACGCCGCCTGGGGCGTTCCTGTTCAGTGTGTTTGGCGCCTTGGCGCAATATGAGCGGGCGTTAGCCACAGAACGCATTCGGGCGGGGCTGGCAGCTGCACAGCGCCGTGGGAAGCGGGGTGGACGGCCCAGAGCGGTGAGTGACGAACAACTCGAGGCCATCATCTCAGCGCTCCAGGCCGGGGCCAGCAAAGCTGCCATTTGCCGGACCTTCGGGGGTCAAACGGACCACACTCTACGAGACGCTCAAGCACAGAAGCGCCAAAACATCATCGTACGCGAGGCAGTGATCATTGGCCTGGGAGATTGCCCCTCAGAGCAGCTTCGCTACCTTAGGGCTCCGTTTCATAAATACTGCTATGGTTTTCAGGCTCTCGGGTTGCTAAGATGAGAAGCATTTTGCCGATCGCTACACTTGCTTTAGCCAAAGGATGTCTGCCATGCGCGGTCCCCTCCCGAGCCACCGCCCTGTGTTTCCATCGACGTTCTTGGAGGGAGCTGAAAAGATTGTCCGGCAAAGGACCGTTCCGTACC
>JAICVE010000438.1 GCA_025935475.1 Nitrospira sp.
ATTCACGACCACCGCGCGGGTGTCGTCGCCGGTGAGCGCGATGCTGGAGGAACGCGACTGGCGGAACAGCAGCTGGTAACGCACCAGCGCTTCGGACGCGCTGATCAGCGTGCGGTTCTTCGCCGTGGCCAGCGCCTTGACGATCGCGTCGTTCTCGAAGTTCGCGGCGCTGGCGGCGAAGTCCAGGGTCTTGGTGCCGGTGACCGCCGCGCCGATCGCCGTGTTCGCCGCGGCGTCGATCTGGAAGCCGTCGCTGGTGTCGTCATTGGCATCCAGCAGCGCCAGCACGCGCAGCAGGTTCGATAGATAGGTCTCGCCGTTCGCGGCCTGGACCTCGGTGAGGTCGTGCAGGCTGAAGACGGTGGGACCGGTGGTGTAGGCAGGCGTAGCGCTGCCGATGGTGATGCGGTTGGCCGTGCCACCGACGAAGAAGTCGATCTTGCGGCCCTCGGCGAACTGGAACTTGCCGGCCGCATCCGTGCGGCCCTCGCCGACGTTGGCGACGCTGAAGCCCAGCCCGTCGACAGTGTCGTCGACGAATTGTGCATCGCGGATGACCGGGGCCGGTGCGGGCGCCGGCGATGGAGACGGAGTGGGGGAACCTCCGCCACCGCCGCCGTACCCTCCACCACCACAGGCGGCGACCAGTGCGGTGGTCGCCACCTGCAGCAGCAGTCCTTTGACAACGCGCGTCCCGCGCGAGCCGTTCGAATACGTCCCCGTGTTCATGGCTACCGACTTCCTGATGTGGCTGTGTCGGTAGTTGAGTAGTCAGGTTGGGGTGAGGGGTTTCGCGTTCTGACAAAAAGAAAAAGGCCCGGGAAGGGCCTTCATCGGGAACCACTGCATCGATTGAGGGTACGCTGAGGCGGTCAGCATACCCAAGCCCCCGAAGTCATTCGATTCTGGCCGAACTCCAGAGCGCGAGAGTCTTGACCGAACAAAGGCTCTTCGCAACGTCTCCTGGGCCAATCAGTAGCAAACACTGGTCCGCCCAAACAAGCGAATAGTTCTTCAGAGCCAGTTGGACGTCGTGCGACATGACGAAGGTAAGGCCATCGGTTGTCATGAACTCTGCGTCCTTGAACTCAAGGCGCTCGTCGACTCGTAACTGCAATCGCCAATCGATCTGTTCCGGTGACAATGTTTTGGTCAGCAAATCACGCGCGCGCACTACATCGACCTGGGAACCACGTAGCCCTTGTCTCAGCCCGGGGGCAACAATTGGTGGCCCATCGTCGAACAGGCAGATGACCGGATCTTTAAGTTGTTTCGTCGACAGCAATTTGTCGATGTAGATCCGGGCATCTTTTGATACCTGAAATGTCGATGTGCTTTTCACACTAGTCACCAAGTCGACGAGTGTAAGTGGGCCAACGCCTGTATGGCCTGACCCGAGATTTCCGGACACCTCGGATCGATGTAATGATCGACTTGGAGGTGTGAGATGGGCAAGCGGATTTACAGCCTGGAGTTCAGGCACGAGGCGGTGCGCGCGAGCGGCGCGGCGACCGGCCTCGTCGCGACCCTATTGCATGTTTAGATTATGGGTGTTCCTAGTACCACGATTAAGCAAGCGCCGCCATCGTCTCCGCGCTGCGTGAGCTCAGCGATCCAGATCATTGAGGCGTAAAACCAACGCTGGCAGATCGAGTAAGTCGTCAATCATGTCTTCTCCAACAGCCAAGAAGTCTTCGTTCTTCCCATGAGGCGATGGCGTCAGTGGGCCTTTGACCGCAAACGAATGGGCGCTCTGGAACAGCCATCTCTTGGCCAAAGTGTTGTCTTGATCTGAACCTGCCTCCGCTCGAAATACGAATGTTTCGATTTCAAAGAACTTCAAGTCTTCGTCAAGATGCTTGATGATGAAATACTGTTGTCCTAGCACGAAATGCTTTCGCGACATCACTTTCTCCGTGCACTATGGGAAAGCTGGAATACCGGCTGGGCCGAAGCCTGGCATTAGGCCCGGAACTACACCGGGCGCGGGTGAGAAGCCCGGCACCAGAATGCCTGGGCAATAGGTTTCTGGGTCATCGCACCTGCAGCTTGGCGGAAATTTTCTAACGACTTTCGGTACTTCTACGCCATCCCATATCTCTTTGACTTTTATCACTCGGGCGCGACAGCTGACGTAGATACGGTTTGTTTCAACGCAGAGATCTTTGCACCACTGCTCTTCTTTGCTGTTGCATCTGCTCCACCATTGCTGAAGCTTTTTCATGAAGAAGTTGCCAAAGCTTACAATTAGTCCTTGCTTGTCCACTTCCATTGCGGGATTCGATAGGCCGTACGAGTACGTTGCTATTCCACCAACTAGTCCGATCGGATCGGACTCAACATACCTTCCGACCGCCGGATCGTAGTCTCTGAAGTAGTTGTAATGTGCTCGGCCCGACGCGCGTCGTCGTACCGACACGCGTTTTCTCCAGCGCGTTCGCCTAGTTAGAGTCGTCCGTGACCGAGATGCGAGTGCTGGCAAGAGTTGATACCCCCAGACGCGAGTTTTGGCTTAACCCCTCGATCGGTCAAGGCAGCATTTCGCTTTTAGCCGCGTGCAAGAGAGGCGCGCGTCAGCGCGCCGCTCTTGGGAGCCCCCGCGAGGGGGCGGACGGGGTCGCGCGGGGGGGGGGCCGCC
>JAICVE010000358.1 GCA_025935475.1 Nitrospira sp.
GTTCGAAAATTCACATGAAATAATGCTAACATGCACCCCCCATCCAGTCAACGCAATCGGCGTTCACACTAAGTGTTCATCCGCATGAGGAGGGAAGCTTCGTGGCTGATGTTCAAATAGACGACGGCATTATTAAGATCGTCAATCTCGACGTCCAGGATCCAAAAGCTGCCGCAGTGCTCGCGGAATACCCCCAAGTCCGCTGGGCGGAGATTACGAGGCGCGCGCTCAAGATCGGTCTGGGATACCTGAAGGGCGGAGCAAGAGATTAAGAAGATCTAAGGAGCCGCCGGGGCGCGGGGTGTTTGGGCGGCACGCGACTGGGCCACAACGTCACGGGCACGGCTATGGGTCCCTCCGAGTTCAAGATAGCGCTCGAAGGCCTCGACGGCCTTCTTCTGGTCCTTCATATCGTCGGCATAGAGCACGCCAAGCGTGAAATAGACATCGACGTAATTCGGATTGGCCGCTAATGCCGCACGCAGCGCCTTTTCGGCCTCGGCGTACTGCCCGCGTTTTTCGTAAATTAATCCCAACGTGTAGTGCGAGTCAGGGTTGTCCGGGGCATATTGCACTGCCAATTTCCCCGCCGCCAGCGCTTCGTCGATGTTCGGCAGTACTTCAAGCCGCACATAGCTTTTCAACACATAGGCATCGCCGAATGTCGGGTCGTATTCCAGCGCCTTATTCAGACGCTCCAAGGCTTCGTCCTGCGATTTTCCGCTTTGCAGCATCGCAAATGCCTGTTCGTATTGCATTCTCGCAGCCGCTTGACGCTCCGCCGGTGACTGCGGTTCGCCTCCAAGGCGAAAGGCGGCTTTTCGTCCTTCAATCATGATCGTATCGCCGTCGCCTTCGAGCTGCGTGAACACCGGATGCTGGGCGTTCTTGGTTTGGTCCGCCACCTGCCGGTTCACATATCGTCCCAACTCGGAGGCCATCAGCCAGCCGTTCTTGTCGAGGTCGGCCTCGCCGGAGAGGGCTGCGATCAATGTCTGAACAAACACGCTGCGGTCCTGGACCCGGACAGCACTTTCACCCTTGTCGGCCGCGGTCAAGACCTGCACAGCCCGCTTTTCCGTATCCTCCTCCGGTGCACTTCGGCCTTCCAGCGAGAGCGCTTGAGTGGAGCTGACTTCCCAGCCGCGCACCGCGGAGTCGAACAAAAATAAAATGTGCTTGGACGCACTCCGGTGACTGAACTCTTTGAGCTGCTCGAACGTCACCGCTTTCAACACGTTCCCAGGTTGGGCATCCCAGGGAACGAGATACCCAAGATCTTTCCCTGACACGGTTTGCGTGATGCCGGCGTGCCCGGCGAAATAAATCACGAGGCGGTCCTGTCGACCGACCTTGCGCGGCAGAAAATCGACGAGTGTTTGCTGCAATCGACGGGAGCTGGCGTCTTTATCGTAGAGTTCGAGAACTTCTTCGAATCCCAACTTGTGCAGGACCTGGGCCACGGCCTTCGCGTCCTCAATGGCGCCTGGAATTTTCGGCGCAAGCAGATAGTTTTCGATCCCAATGACCACGCCCCACGATTTGTAATACAACCCCTCCGGTTTTCCGAGCTGGGCCTGGGCCGGCGTGAACCCGAAACCAATGCTGATGAGGATCGCGAGCAGGCGTGATCGGAACGACGCACGTGAGGACGGAAGCTTCATGTTGGACGATAGCTCGAGCACCCTGTCAAATCAGCCTACTCTGGCCTAGAACAGCTGTCAACCACGCGCCTTAGGGAATTGCATCGGCGGCCGTACCATTGTATGGTTGAGCCCGTTGCAGTCGCTCTACTCATACCGGCCTGTGAGAGATTCGCAGTTGGAATTAGATGTGACATGACGGAAAATATTGAAACCCTCCTGAAAGAAAGCCGTCTCTACCGGCCCTCGGCGCGCACGACGGCCGATGCCTATATCAAGAACTACGAAGCTGAATACAAGAAATCGATCGCGGATCCCGAAGCGTTTTGGAGCGGGATGGCGAAGGAATTGCACTGGTTTTCTCCATGGAACAAGGTCCTGGAGTGGAACTATCCCTGGGCGAAATGGTTCGTCGGCGCGACCTGCAACATCGCTTACAATTGTCTCGACCGGCACGTCGCCTCCTCGCGCAAGAATAAAGCGGCGCTCATTTGGGTGGGTGAGAACGATCAGGAGCGGGTCTTCACATACGCGGAGCTGTACCGCCAGGTCAATCGCTGCGCCAACGCACTGAAGAAACTTGGGCTCAAGACAGGCGATCGCGTGACGATCTACCTGCCAAAAATTCCCGAACAGGTCATCGCCATGCTGGCCTGTGCTCGCATCGGCGTGATTCACAGCGTCGTGTATTCCGGTTTCAGTGCTCCAGCCTTAGCCAGCCGCATCAATGATGCCGAATCCAGACTGGTCATTACCGCCGATGTGGGATTCGACCGCAGCAAGATTCTCAATCTGAAGCCGATCGTCGACGATGCGCTGAAGCAGTGCCCGTCCGTGGAGCATGTGGTGGTGGTCAGGCGGCAGGCATCAAGTCCACCGCCGGTGCCGCCGAAGGAAATCGACTGGACGGAGTGGGTGAAAAACGAGAAGGCGGTCTGTGCTGCGGAACCGCTCGATTCAGAAACCCCCCTTTATATCCTCTATACGTCGGGCACTACCGGCAAACCCAAAGGCGTCGTGCACGTGCACGGCGGCTACATGGTCGGCACCTACACCACAACCAAGTATGTGTTCGATCTGAAGGACGACGACGTCTATTTCTGCGTGGCCGACCCGGGCTGGGTGACCGGCCACAGCTACATCGTCTATGGTCCGCTGCTCAACGGCGCAACCATCCTCACGGCAGAAGGGAAGCCGGACTATCCGAACCCGGGCCGTTGGTGGGATTTGATCGAACGCTACGGAGTCTCCATCTTCTATACGACGCCCACGGCGATCCGTCTGTTGATGCGGCATGGCGAAGAGTGGCCGAAAAAATACGACTTGTCGAGCTTGCGCATTCTCGGTAGCGTCGGAGAACCGATCAATCCGGAGGCCTGGGAATGGTTCCACCGCGCCGCAGGCGGCGATAAACCCATTATGGACACGTGGTGGCAAACGGAGACCGGAGCCATCCTGATTACGCCGTTGCCCTGCGTCCCGTTGAAACCGGGCTCCGCCACCAGACCATTCCTGGGCATCGAAGCTGATGTGGTCGACCGACAGGGTAATCCCCTTCCGACCAATCAAGGCGGCTTCGCGGTCATCAAGAAGCCCTGGCCGTCCATGATGCGGACCATCTACAAGGACCCCGATCGTTACAAAAC
>JAICVE010000421.1 GCA_025935475.1 Nitrospira sp.
GGCCCCGGCGAAATGATCCCGCGTTTCAGCATCAAGGCCTCGTGCAACCCTTGAAGGTCGATCTGTAAGCGATCGGCGACGTCCTTGATGACCGCGTCTGATTGTGTGAGCACCGGCCATCCCCGCATTCGTTGGATGCCTCGCAGCAGCGGAACGGTCGACGTGACGGCAAGCGGAAGCAGAATCATCACGGCATCGTTGGCGCCACCGGTTTCGGCAAACCGCTGCCGCAGCCTCAGCACATGGCCGGCTAATCCCTGCATCACGGCATCTGCGACTCCGCTCACGTCCACGTGAAAACCGACGAACGGATCACGCCCGCCCAACACGCGGTGGTGTTCCTGAATTTCCAAATATTCGAGAGGGAACAGTGCCGAAGAAGTCCTGATCTCCTGGTCGGTGAGAAACAGGGGAATAATGATTCCTTCCTTCCCCCAACGCTTATGGACCGGCTCGTAGCGCTTCAGCATCGCTGCATCGTAGCCGGCGACGACCAACAACAGATTGAGATTCGAGCGGCCGGGCATGAACTCTCCACGAACGGCGCTTCCATAGAGAATCAGCCCTTCAAGTTGGTCGTCGTACACGCCCTTGACGTCCTGGGAATAGGCTTGCAGGAGCTTCTGGGTCTGCTCCGGCAATCCTTCAATGATGCGTTCAGTCGTTGCCATGCGTCCTCGTGGTAGAGGATGCGCCTGCTGCAGTCAGCGTGAACAGGTCGGGCAGCAATCCAGCCGCAATGACGCGATCGACGAATGAAAACGGTGCCGTCTTGCGTAATCCGGCTGTCGTGGACAGGACTTGATGGCGAAGACGTGCATTTCGATCCAGTGTGTGAAAGACACGATCCCTCAGCCAAGCCACAACGGGGTTTCCCGTGTTCCAATAGAAGACTTGTTGATCGGCGAGACGCTGGAGCATCATCACGTGTTGTCGTCGCGCCGTTTCATAGGCGCGTAATCGTGACGCGGAACAATCCCTGTCAGCCAGACATGCCGGGATAATCTCGGCCAACGTCATGGCATCCACCATGGCCTGCATGCGTCCCTGGGAGGCATGGGGGTTCATCGCATGGGCCGCATCACCGATCAGTGCGGCTCCGTCGGCAACCCAGCGGGATGTCCGCACCCTCCCCGTCGGCATGTAGGCCGTCTGATTCCAATCATTCAAATTGGAAAAGAGGGAGGCAAACCGCGGAGCGATCGCCGTCCAAGTCTGTATCAAATTACGCATATCGTTCTGCTTTAGGCGCTCATAAGATCCGCTCGGAATCATATAAAACAGATACACCTTGTTACCGGTGGCGGGGAAGAGCCCCAGAATCTGTCTATGGCCGACGTAGTAGAACGATTCAGCGATCGGTTCCGTAGATTCCAGGATGGCGATCAAATAGGCGTCCGGATACAAGTGCACGTCGGCAGGAATCGCAAGAGCCTCCCGCACCTTTGAAAAAGCACCATCGGCACCGACCACGAGCCGGCTCTTGACGAGGTATGGTCCTTCCGATCCCTCGACCATCAGCCCGGCCACACGATCCCCATCCCTCACTAAGCTGACAAACGACGTCCTGTATCGAAGCGCAGCGGTGCGTTGCCTGGCAACCGCATCAATGATGGCATGGTGCGCCACGTTCGGCATCGTCACGATCGCCCGATTGTACGGAGGCGGCAGTTCGCCGTAGTCGATCGAACACAGCCGCTCGCCGCCGGACCGGCAGAAATGAAACTTACGGATTGCACGGGTCGCGTCCGACGGCAAGGCTCCGAGCACGCCCAATCGGTCGAGCACTTCTTGACCGTTCGGCTGAAGCAATTCGCCGCGCAGGCCCTTTGGTGGGCCCGGCGCCTGATCGAGGACCACGGTGCGGATGCCTTTTTGGCCTAAGGCCAGAGCCAGTACTGCACCACCCCCGCCTGCCCCGACGATTGCGACGTCGGTTTCATCGGTTGTCATCGGACTGCCTGCAACCGCATCGAGCGCTCTCCCCTCATTTCCACTCTGTAAAACGGGCACGATCGTTCCACAGCGACAGGAATTGCTCACGCGCCTTCAGAGAAATGACGCGATCGGTGATGATGTCCATGCGCTCATCGTTGTATGAATTGCCACTCGTCGTGTGGTTCATCGAGCCGGACGTATTGATTTCGTCGTCGATGACGACCTGTTTGAGATGCATGAGTCCCTCATGCTGGTTGACCCGGATGGGAATCCCGGCAAGACGCAACGTCTCCAAGGCCGAACGCTGCTTCACCTCCTGCGTGCGCTCTTGGTCAGTTAACATCCGAACATCCACGCCACGTTTCTTCGCGGCAACCAGCGCTTGTACCGCCCGGGGATAGGTTAATCCATATACCGAGACATAGATATAACGCTTGGCTTGCTGATAGAGCGTCACCAGACGATCGAGCGGGGCATCGTGGGGAGCATAGAGCACTTCGACGTTGGCGCTGAACAGCCCTTGCGGCTGCACGACAAGGCACAAACAGAACGCAGCGGCCCTAATGGACATGGTGCTGTCGATGTTCACGGAGGCTCGGGAAGCGGTCAGTCCAATTCAAAAAGCATCTTGAAGTGCTCGTCGGTCGCTTCCCATGCCTGCGGCGCCGTCCTCGCCAGCCACGAACGCAGATACTCCTTTTGGCCTGGTGTGAGCAACTGCTTGATTTGATGGGTACGCCCTTGTAAAGGCTGGAGAAATCCGACCCGCTTCTGAAAATCGAGCGTGGCGGTCCGCACATACATGCTGGTGAAGACCGCCGGCCGTTCATCATCGCCTTCGCCTTGAATCCA
>JAICVE010000402.1 GCA_025935475.1 Nitrospira sp.
AGGACTGCTCTGCTTGCGGCTGCTTCAGGAGAAGCGCCTGCAATTCGCCAGATCGGAACATCTCCGTCACGATGTCACAGCCGCCTACGAATTCGCCGTGGACGTACAGTTGCGGAATCGTCGGCCAATCCGAGTAATCCTTGATACCTTGGCGCAGCTCTTCGGACTGGTAGATATCGTGCGATCTGAATGGAACACCGAGATGGTCGAGTATCCGGACGACCTGCGCAGAGAATCCACAAGCCGGCGCCGTCGGCGTCCCCTTCATGAACAGAAGAATCTCGTTTGCGTTCACTTCGCTGCGAATGAAGTCTGTAACGCTCATGTTCCTTCCCTCCGTTGGTCGCCAAGGGCGATACCAACTACCACCCGAGCGAGAAAGTTATAAGTTCGTTTTTAGAACTCATTCAACCGCCGGCTGGAATACCAGAGGCTCGTTTGCACTATTCCTGTCACTCGACGGCTATGCTGGCTCACAAAAAGGGCCAGCTGCAATGCAGCCGGCCCAAGGTCCAAGTCAGCGGAACGATGCCGCTCGCCTGGGGAGTTTCAATCGCAATAAACGACCCATTCTCGGAAAAGTCAATTCCAAAATAGAATTGACTTAAGTTCCCGTCCTGAAGGCTGTAGCCGGGAGAGGCACCCCTCATACCTCGTCGCGCTTTCCCCATGCAGCGGGAAAGAATCATCGTTGATCGAACTTGGTCAGCCGCCACCTCACCAGGTCGTCGGCGCCTGGACCGGCCTGCGGCCGAACATCCCTCATGCGGACCACCTCGGCTGACTTCTCATCCACCAGCACCAGCTTCACCTGGCGTCCGCTGTTCTTGTTGATGAATTTGAGAGGGGGGCCGGCGTCCCCGGTAATTCCCCATTTGTCCCCGACCTGGGCAAGCGCCTGAACGACGAGGATGACGTCCCTGCCCTTTCGGGTCAGGAGGTACTCGTAACGATCGGGACCCGACTGATACTGCCGCCGCTCGATCAGTTCATTTTCTTCAAGATGCTTGAGGCGGTCGGACAAGGTGGCATGGGTAACATCAGTCGACTTCCTCAAAGCCTCGTATTTGCTCAAACCCAGCGACAGGTCGCGCAAGATCAGGACTGCCCAGCGATCGCCGACGGCATCCAGCACCCCGGCGATCGAACAAGCCATTCCCTCAAAACTCTTCGAGCGCATCTGCGTGGACCTCCGAATAACTCTTATTGCCAGAGTAAACTCGCCTGGCCCGCTATCCAAGGCCAGACCATTTTCATGCAAGAATTCACTTGCCTTCCTATCACTCTTATTATTAGAGTTAGTCAATACACAACGGGAGGGCAATAGATATGAGCGAACTGCGCGACCTTGTCCTCAACGCTCACGGTGTCACACGCTGGAAATCGGCCAGGACGATCGAGGGCAATATGTCGATCACCGGCCTGCTATGGGCAAGAAAAGGCTGGCCCGATGCGCTGAAGCAGGTCCGCGTTACGGCCGATACCGAAAGCCAGCGGGTTTACTATCAGCCGTTTACGAATCCGGACTGGCGCAGCGTCTATGGGCCCGAGGCGGTCGCAATCGAGACATCGGACGGTAAGCCAATCAAGAGCCGGGCAAATCCGCGCGCTTCCTTTCAAGGGCACGCAGTTGAGACGGCCTGGGACGATCTGCATCTCGCCTATTTCAGCGGCTACGCGATCTGGAATTATCTCAACACCCCGTTTCTCTTCGTGCTGCCGGGCTTCAAGACGGAAGAGATCGAGCCATGGGACGAACACGGCGAGAGCCGACGCCGGCTGAAGGTGACATTTCCGGATTCGGTCGCGACGCATTGTCCCGAACAGGTGTTTCATATCGACGGTGAAGGCCTGATCTCGAGAGTTGACTATAGCGCAATCGTAACCGGCGGAATCCCGACCGCGCATTGCACTTCCCAATACCGGGATTTTGATGGCGTCAGGATCGCGACCAGGCGGCGCGCCTATCGTCGAAGAGCCGATGGCACCGCGATCACCGAAGGCGTCGCGGTCGCGATCGATATTGCCGATATCCGGCTCTCATAAAGAAGTACGGCGGCCAGCGTGCCGTAATCAGGAGGATGCATGCCCGAGCCCGACAACCGTCACGTCGTAACCTTGGAGATCAACGGCACGCGCAAGACCGTCGCAGTGGAAGCGCGAAAATTGCTGGTCCACCTGATCAGGGAGGACCTTGGCCTCACTGGAACGCATGTCGGCTGCGATACTTCGCAGTGCGGCGCCTGCACCGTGGAGATCGACGGACTGGCGATCAAGTCCTGCACCGTGCTGACCGTGATGGCTCACGGTGCGTCGATCACGACGATCGAGGGCCTGACCGACACAGGGGCCGAACTCAGCCCGGTTCAGGCGGCGTTCCATGAGCATCACGCGCTGCAATGCGGCTTCTGCACGCCGGGCATGGTGATGAGCGCGCGCCAGCTGTTGAAGGATCAGCCCAATCCGAGCGAGCACGACATCCGCCACGGCCTTGCCGGCAACATCTGCCGCTGCACCGGCTATCACAACATCGTCCGCGCCGTCGAAAGCCTGGCATCGAAAGGCGACCAGCCATGAACGATACAACTGCGATCCGCCTTATCGGCCAGCCGCTCAAACGACAGGAGGATTTCAAATTTCTCGCCGGCAAGGGCCGGTACGTCGATGATGTCAGGTTGCCGGGCATGCTGCATATGGCCGTCCTGCGGTCGCCGCACGCCCACGCCAAGATCAGAAGCGTCGATCTGTCGGCAGCCAAAGTCGCACCGGGTGTTCGCCTTGTATTGTCCGGCAAGGCGCTCGCTGGCAAGATCGGCCCGATCGTGCCGAACTGGGTCATTCCCGGCAGCAAGGTACCGTTCCGTCCGGTTGTCGCGACCGATTGCGTTCGCTTTGTCGGCGAGTGCGTGGCACTCGTGGTGGCGGAAAC
>JAICVE010000320.1 GCA_025935475.1 Nitrospira sp.
GGACACCGGGCATTTTAGGGTTCAGGGGAGTCGGAAGTACACATCAACGATTGTAGGAGGTGTATCCTTTGGCAGTCACAACTATCAGGCAACTACTAGAGTCTGGAGCGCACTTTGGCCATCAGACAAATCGCTGGAACCCGAAGATGAAGCGCTATATCTTTGGGTCGCGGAATGGCATCTATATCATTGATTTGCAGCAAACGCTCAGCAAATTCCGCGAAGCGTATGAATTTATTCGTAGCACCACAGCCCGTGGTGACAAGGTTCTCTTTGTTGGCACCAAGAAACAGGCGCAAGAGATCGTCGCCAGTGAAGCCATCCGGTCACAGCAGTTCCATGTGAACCAAAGATGGCTCGGTGGGATGTTGACGAACTTCACCACAATCAAGAAAAGCTTAGACCGGCTGCGGGAATATGAACATATGCAGGACGCCGGTCTGTGGGAGAGTTTGCCGAAGAAAGAAGTGTTGCAACTGCAAAAGAAAATCGACAAACTGGACAAGTTGCTTGGGGGGATCAAGTCTATGGAGACCCTACCAGGCGCGGTCTTTATTATCGATTGCAAGAAAGAAAAGATCGCCATCAGCGAGGCAAAGAAACTGGGTATCCCGACGGTTGCCATCGTTGATACGAACTGTGATCCAGACGATATTGACTACGTCATTCCGGGTAACGATGACGCCATTCGTACGATTCGTTTGGTCACCTCACAGCTCGCTGATGCGGCCATTGAAGGGATGCATGAGCGGCAAGCCACGTTTCTCGACGGCTCTAGGGCGTCTGAGGAACCCCCCATTTACGTGCAGGAATCGAGCCCTCAGCAGGCTGCAACCGACGCGGAGTCCAGTGATGCTGCTGTATCTGTGGCCGAGGACGTCACCGCATCTTCAACAGTCTCTGTGGCTCAGTCAGAGTCCACAGAGAGCCTCCCCTCCGAGTAGCGCCGGTGGAAGGAAACGTCCCATGCAAATTACCCCAGCAATGATCAAGGAACTCCGCGAGAAAACCGGGGCTGGGATTATGGATTGCAAGGAGGCCCTAACGGCCTCCGATGGTGTCATGGACGCGGCCATAGATTTCTTGCGGAAAAAGGGTCTGCAGGCGGCTGCGAAGCGCGCCGCACGGAGCACGCAAGAGGGAGTTATAGGCTCGTATATTCATGGCGGTGGGCGCTTGGGCGTGCTCGTCGAGGTGAATTGCGAAACGGACTTTGTGGCTCGGACTGAGGATTTCCAAAACCTCGTCCACGATCTTGCCATGCAGGTAGCGGCTGCCAACCCTCTGTATCTCTCGCGTGCAGATATCCCAGAAGAAACGCTCACGAAAGAGCGGTATATTTACGAAGAGCAGGCGAAGACAAGCGGACGTCCACCGCAAGCTGTGCCAAAAATTGTCGAAGGACGCCTTGAAAAATACTTCCAGGAGGTATGCTTACTCGATCAGCCTTTTGTCAAAGATCCGAGTCTGACGATCCAGGATCTGATCAAGGCAAAAATTGCCAAGACGGGTGAAAACATTACCGTGAGGCGTTTTGTGCGTTTCCAATTGGGAGAATCAGCATAGCGTCCCTGTAAGGTCTCTCACTTCCGACCACCAAAAGGATGATCCATGGTGCAAGCGCTTGCCTACCGTCGTGTCCTGCTGAAATTGAGCGGAGAAGCTCTCATTGGCGATCAGGGATACGGTATTGACGCCAGTATGCTGCAGTATATTGCCAATGAAATCTACGATGTACAACAATTAGGGGGAGAGCTTGCACTAGTTATTGGAGGTGGGAATATCATCCGTGGGACTGACGCAAGCGCCTACGGCATTGAGCGTGTGACCGCTGACTACATGGGTATGCTGGCCACGGTGATCAACGGTCTCTCGCTGCAATCGGCCCTAGAGAAATTGGGTATTATTACGCGTGTCCAAACGGCATTTGAGGTAAAAGCGGTGGCTGAACTGTATATCCGTCGGCGTGCCATCCGCCATTTGGAAAAAGGCCGCGTCGTGATTTTTGCTGGAGGTACGGGGAATCCGTATTTTACCACAGACACAGCGGCGGCTTTGCGGGCCGCGGAAATCGGTGCTGATGTGGTGCTAAAAGCTACGAAGGTCGATGGCATCTACGATGCGGATCCCTTAACGCATCCAGACGCTGTCAAGCTGCCCCAACTGACCTATATCGAAGCCCTCCAACGCCGGCTACAAGTGATGGATGCCACAGCGATTTCTCTTTGTATGGAGAATAAGCTGCCCATTGTCGTTTTTAATCTCAGGAAACCTGGGAGTATTCGGTCTGTTCTGGAAGGCAAGCGTGTCGGGACTTTTGTAGGAGGGGAGTAAGCATGATTGAGGATCTCTTCCGCGAAACTGAGCATAAAATGGAGCGCTCCCTAGCTGCCCTGCGTAAAGACTTGTCGCGTATTCGGACCGGGAGGGCTTCGCTGGCGTTGCTTGAGGGTATTACCGTCGATGCGTATGGCACGCCCACTCCACTCAATCAACTATCGACGCTGGCAGCACCAGAAAGTCGTTTGCTGACGATCCAGCCCTGGGACAAATCGCAGATAGGTCCTATAGAGAAGGCCATTCAGCGTTCCGACTTGGGCCTCACACCAGTCAACGACGGCAAACTGATTCGGCTAGCTATCCCGCCTTTAACGGCCGAGCGCCGGAAAGATCTCGTCAAACAGGTGAAGAAAATCGGCGAGGAAGCTAAAGTGGCCCTGCGGAACGTCCGTCGTGAGGGTAACGACGGCTTCAAGGAGTTAGAAAAATCTAAGCAGATTTCTGAAGACGACTGGCGCCGTAGCCAGGAACAGATGCAAAAGCTGACCGATCGCTATATCACGCAAGTCGATGAAGTTTTAAATGCTAAAGAGCACGAGATTCTCGAGGTCTAAAACTTCTCGAAAGCTTCGTCCTGGAAGGAGACATATCAGCGTGGATCCAGCGCTGCTCAGTCAGCTGCGGCAGGATAAACTTCCCAAGCACCTGGCAGTTGTCATGGATGGGAACGGTCGTTGGGCACAACAGCGGAATTTACCACGGAATGCCGGGCATCGTGCAGGAGTGAAGTCAGTTGATGAGATTGTTGTGACGTGTCGGCGCTTGGGTATTCAAGCGCTCACGTTGTTTGCCCTCTCGACGGAGAATCTTGAGCGTCCTCGTGCTGAAGTCGAAGTGTTAATGCACATCTTGCGCGTCTATCTCCGCCGAGAAGTAGGGCGCATGTGTCAAGAAAACATTCGTTTTAACACTATCGGCGATACCACAGTCTTGCATCCCGTTGTCCAGGCTATTATCAAGGAAACGCTGGCCAGAACTGCAGCTTGTGACGGGATGATTTTTACACTCGCTCTGGGATATGGTTCGCATGCAGAAATTGTCCGCACCGCCAGGCAACTGGCCTGGCACGTGCAGCAGGGGTTATTAGCCGTTGACGATATCGATGAAGCGCTTTTTGCTGTCCATCTCGACACGGCCGGCCTCCCAGATGTTGACTTACTCATCCGTACCAGTGGGGAAAAACGCCTGAGCAACTTCCTATTGTGGCAGGTCGCATACGCTGAGCTCTATTTTACCTCGGTGCTCTGGCCTGATTTTCGTAGCGACGACCTGTTGCGCGCTCTGCTCGATTATCAAACACGAGAGCGCCGTTTTGGACTGACCCACGAACAGCTCGCGCCAGCCGTAC
>JAICVE010000160.1 GCA_025935475.1 Nitrospira sp.
TCTTCGTGGGTTAACCCGGGCGTGCAATAATCCTCGCCTCGACAAACAGTATAGGGATGCGCCGTACAGCCTGCGGTTAAGAGCAAGAGAATCAGTGAAAGGTGCTTCATTGTAACCCCTCCTTTCTGATGGCCAACAAATACAGCTACAGATGGAAAGGCTAACCTCGTTTCAAGAATTTGGCTATCCTGCTTTGGGATTGTAAGATTCCACGTAGTTTGTAGCCTACATGGAGCGCACGCAAATGCATGCGTGTGGCATCGGTGGTCAGTCGGTTAGTTAATGGGGTCCGGAAAGGAGCCCATTAATTTCTGCTGACGTGTATCCAGAAGTTAAGTTGTTCGGTGGCATTCCCCCCTTCAGAGGGGGTTGAGGAGTGTCTGTCCTGACGCCTATGCTGCCTCCGAGGTTTTATGATCACCGTTCTACTCGTAGATGATGACCCTGTCATGCGGCAACTCCTCCGCGACATTCTGGATCGGTATCCCGACATGCACATTGTTGGCGACGCAGAAAACGGTGAAGATGCCGTGGCACTGACCATGACATTGACACCCGCCGTCGTCATTATGGACTTCAACTTGCCAACTATGAGCGGAGTTGAAGCTACGACTTCGATAAAGCTTAAAAGCCCATCTACCGCAATTATCGGGCTCACAGCCAGCGCACCTGGTGATACGGAGTACGCGATGGTCGATGCTGGAGCAGCGGCCGTTCTTAACAAGGGAGAAATGGTGGGGGTCCTTCATCCAATCATCGTGCAAGCCATCCCAACGGCTAAGAATACCGCTTCAGCTACTCCTTTAGTGACGACGGGTTGACAGATTACTCACACGATTTCATCTGCCGAGTCCCAGAGATTCTTCACCCCTCTATTTGAGTACGCTCTTACTGTTCAGCAGCTCCACACCAAAGCCCTGTTATACCTTCGGCCCACCTTCAGACGACCGCGTCCACACTTTCTGTGGATAACTATGTGCACAACCTAATTGTAAGGAGGCTTTATTCCAAGATCGTAAGCATAAGAAACCACGTTGCCTAATTTTTAGGCATAGGAGTGATTTGCACCATACCCCTATATCTTGTGATTGACTTTCGTTCGCTTCCCCAGAAGTACAATTAGTCGATGTGGACAAACGTCCAGATTCTACTTCGGTAAAATCTACGTAATGCGAGCTGCATTGCTAAGCTGGAAGCCACTTATCCACATCCCTCTTAAGTTGAGTTCTTGGACTCACAGCGATCTGTCAAGAACTTTTAGCTATTTTGCCCTCCGAAATGCCGACGTGTCCCTTTTCTCCATAAATTTCCTTTCTGGCTACCTCTACTCTGGCAATTGCTTTCTGTATGGCTCGGTCTAGATCATCGCATGATGCATGAGACTTGATGAGGTAGGATTGGGCGCCAAGTTTTTTCGCTGCCTCCATGATCGAAGGCAAAATGAAATGTGATAATGCAATGACTGGAGTGTGAAGAGAACGGTGTATGATTGGATTCAAACGAATGAGGACCTGAAAGCCCGACATATCAGGAAGATGCAGTTCGGTAACGACGCAGTCGATTTGCTCAGCTCTGCATATAGCCAGCCCTCGTTCTGCATTGCTGGCTTCAAGAACGGTATAGCCTTTTGAGGAGATTTTGAGTCGCTCGCTATAGTATTGCCGGTCTTCGTTGTTGGGATCTATCAGTAAGACAGTCGTAGTCTGGGAGGCAGTCTCCATAACGTTCCTCAATAGTTGGGTAATTTTTAGTGGCAGAAAGATGCAGGTAGAATAGGTCTTCGTAGGCAAAAGTAGACTAGGAGAACCTCCAGGATTGAAGCAGTCAAGCTCTAGAAATCATGGACAAACGATGACATGGGTATGGCAGAAGCCTTCTTACGCTCGGGCGATAATGTTGAATTCCGATGAAGAAGCTGGTCCTACCGACGATTGTTCAAATTCTCTTGGACTGGGAGATAGATCGTTGTTTGGCGCTCATTTCTGCCTCAACAATATGCAGGCTGGTCGCATCTGATCACACCGGGCACAGTTTTCAGGAGGGTTCGCGATAGGAACGCCGATGCCAAGCCGTGCTGGGACGGCGGTAGGGAAGTGGCGATTTCCGTCGAATCAGCAACCGCTTCAGGAAAAACACGATGGTGGCAATGCCCGTCACCTGGAGAAGTCTGGTAAGCATGTAGTCTCTCAGCCGGCGCTCGGCACTTGACAGTCGGTGACTTGTGAATGGCGTTCGCGCTCTTCTGTGGCGACGACGCAACAACGGCTCTGGACAGACTGTACACCCGGCTTTAACGCCGCAAACTGGGAATCTTCCTGGTATAGGACCGAGGCGGAGACGCTATCGCTCCGCCTCGGTGAGATGGTTTTCTTCCTCGATCTCCTCAATTTCTGGTCCGGGTTTGCCTTTGGTCGTGGAAGGATGGAGTCCATATTTCTTGAGCATCTTGTAAAAATCCGCGCGGTAGCGGCCGGCAAACTGGGCAGCGCGTGAGATATTTCCGCCCGTGAGCTGCAGGACATTCTTGAGGTAGGTTTTTTCGAACTCTTCCTTGGCCTCCGTGAGTGGTTTTAGCTGTGAATCGGGAGCGGTGCCGATCGATGGCAGCAGATCCGGCGTGATCATATCCTGTCGAGACATCACGACGGCTTTCTCGATTGCGTTTTCGAGCTCCCGGACATTGCCGGGCCACAGGTTCGTGACGAGACGATGTAAGGCGGCCGGCGTAAAGCCACGGACATCTTTGTTCGCGCGTTTGGCGCTGCTCGCCAGGAAGTACTGGGCGAGAATGGGAATGTCGTCGCGGCGGTCCCTAAGCGGCGGAATGAAGAGCGGCACGACGGAAATCCGGTAATACAAGTCGTTACGGAAGCTGCCGTTCTTGACAGCCTCGCCGAGATCTTTATTCGTCGCCGCAATGATGCGGACGTCGACTTTTGTCGGATGTTCGGCGCCGACCTCGCGCACTTCGCGTTCCTGCACGGCGCGAAGGAGCTTCACCTGCATGGAGAGAGGCATCTCCCCGATCTCATCCAAAAACAGCGTTCCGCCATGGGCGCTTTGAAATAACCCTTTCTTCGGACCATGGGCGCTCGTGAAGGCGCCGCGCACGTGTCCAAAGAGCTCCGATTCGAACAGCGTTTCCGGGATGGCCGCGCAATTCAGCGCGACAAACGGAACCTTGCTTCGACGGCTATTGGCATGGGTCACCTTGGCGAACACTTCTTTGCCGGTGCCTGTTACTCCGAACAGCAGCATCGTCGCATCGGAGTCCGCCACCTGAATCACCTGCTGCAGAAGCCGCTGCATGGCCGGGCTGCGCGCCACGACGTTTTCCATCCCATACAGTTCATTGACGAGCGATTTGAGTCGTTGGATCTCCCGGCTCATACGTTGAGGCGAAAGACCCTCCTCGATCTTGGCTTTGAGCTCCTTGTCGTCAAAGGGCTTGGTCAGATAGCCGAACGCTCCGCGCTGCACAGCCTCCACCGCATTGGGAATGCTGCCATGAGCGGTTAAGATGATGACTGGCAGCCCAGGATGAATCCGCAGAAGTTCTTCAGTGACGTCCAAACCGTCCTCGCCTCGCAGACGCAGGTCGGTGATGGCCAGATCGAACCGGTTCGTCTTTGCGGCACTGACCGCGTCCCGGCCAGACGTGCAAGCCGTGACGGCAAATCCCATCGCAGTCAAGCGCATCTTGACCAACTGCAATAATCCTTCTTCGTCGTCGATCACGAGAATGTGCTCTTGTTCCATGAGTATAGTGATCCTTTATGCAATTAGGGATTAGGCGGCTCAGTAGTCGCCGGCGGCACAACGGTCGACGGTGGGCGGATCGGACGGACTTTATCGCGCATTTCCTGATCGATGCGCTTCAACGCTTCAAGCTGGCTTGACAGCTCGTCGATTTTTTTATCCCGCTCGGAAAGCTGTTTCTGAAGCGCCTGCACGCTGGTCCCCTCAACAGTCCCTTTCGGCACTTCCTTCTTCCCCGTGAAGCCATCTTTGCGGTCACGTTCGGCGGCCAGCTCTCGCTGGAGCTGGTCGAGTGCCTGGGCGTCCGCATCTTTGCTGGTTCGAAGCTGTTGGATCATCATTTCCCGGTCAAGCAAGTCTCGCACCAGGCGGTCGGACGTTTGGCCCATTGTCACCTGACTCTCCGATACGGCAGGAGCCGAGATGACGGAGGTGAACCATGACCGCTCAGGTGGAGGCGAATCTTGTTGTACTTGTTGGAGCCAGAGCCGGCTCGAGGTTGCAAGTTGGCTCTTTGGAGCCACCGCGATCACCTTTTCAAAGTTCTTGGAAGCAATGTCACGGCTTTCATACAACCCTATGAGCGCACGGGTAAAATACGCATGGTCGCAGGAGTTGTGCTCCTGGCACCTGGCGGCGACGGCCTCTTGTTTTTTCCCGAGCTGGTGGAAGGCTCTGGCATCGGATGCCTCCACAAGGAAATACGGCTGTGACATTGGCGGCGACGAGGACCAGGACGCGCACCCCCCCGTCACAAGCACCAGCGCCAGCCCTCCAGCCGCGAGCCGCTTCATGCTGGTGCCCCCGGTTTGGTCAGGCGCAGGATAAACCGTACAGTCGTACCTTTCTTGATTTCGCTTTCGATCCAAATCCTGCCTCCGTGCGCTTCGACGACTTTTTTGGCTAAAGCCAACCCCAACCCGCTGCCTGGCACCGAATGGCGGGATTTTGTGCTGCCTTGATAAAAGCGCTCAAAAATATGCGGCAGTTCGTCGGTTGGGATGCCGGGCCCTACGTCGGACACCGCGACTTCAAGGACACCCGCCTTGTTGTCCGATTTCATTTGTGTCTTGACGATGCCTCCCTCCGGGCTGAACTTCAGGGCATTTGATAGCAAATTGTCCATGACTTGCTCAATACGAATTGCATCCGCTTTAACCCACACGCGCTGGGCGGGAGATTCGACGACAAGTTGGACATGCTTCGCGTCGGCCAAGAGGCGGATTTTATTGACCGACATGTCGGTGATTCGCTTCAAATCCGTGGGGACGATCCGGTATTCCATCATACCGGCGTCCATCTTTGACAGATCCAGAATGGTGGAGATCAACGTGATGAGCCGCCGGCTGCTGTCCGCCATAATGCGCAGCGTCGTCCGCTGCTCCTGGGACAACGGACCAGGAATCTCATCCAGCAATAGATGGGTGCCTTCCTGAATCGAGGCCATGGGCGTGCGTAATTCGTGTGAGACGTGGGCCAGAAACTCGCCCTTCATGTCATCCAGTTCTTGAAGCTTGCCGCCCATCCAATTCACCGTATCCACCAAATCCCGCAGTTCGCTGGGCGCCCTGATGTTCAACGACGCCCGAAAATTCCCCTGCCCGATCTGCTTGATGTGACTTTGGAGTTGACGCAGCGGTCGAAGGATGGTGTAGCTCGCAATACCTGCCAGTCCAACGCCGACAACCAGGGCCAGCAGCACCAGTTGCTCGGTGATGGCCTCCGCCTGAGCTGAGCTTTCGCGTGAACGGCTGACGCCTGCGCTGATGACACCTTCATGATAATCCACGTAATGGTCGAGCGAGGAGGTCATGTGGTCCATCACTTCATTGCGGCGCGCTTCATACTCGGGAGAGACTGAGGCGGGAGTGCTGGCGGCGTTTTCCAACTCAGTATGAAAAAGCGCGAGCCGGTCCTGCTGATAGCGCAGCGCCTGTTCCAGGAGTTGGCGCCCTTCGGGGGATGTATCCTGCCGTAGAAGATTTTCGATCCCTCGGTGGAATTCTTCCACTTCTTCGTCGAAGTGCTGAAGGAACGTCGGATCGCGGACGGCCAGATACTTTTTCTCACTGTTGAGCTGGTTAAAGGCTACCGCTTGAACGTGCTTAGCCTGCTCAATGGCCGGATAATGTTGGGAGGCGAGCGTCGTACTCAATGCAGACAATTGCCGCAGCTGAAATAAGGCGTAAAAGTTCACGCCGGCCATCACCACGATAATAAGCAGGGATGTCAGGACAATGCGCCAGAAAATCGACAAACGCACGAGCGAAGCTCCCTGTGAGACCTCTAATAATGAGGGCACTTTAGGTGTAGGTAAATCCATACACTAATTTCATCTCTCACTCAAGAGTTAAACTGCATCGCCAACCGGCCGAACACGATAGTCTCCTTGGTCATCAAAGGCAGACGGTCCATCTCCGCCTGTGCTCAGGACTTTGACGAACCAATAACTCTATTGGTTCCCCTTGGACTGCGAGGCGAATTGTCGCTGACGATGGGAGGATCGAGATAGTGATGCAAAGAGGTGGCCACGAAACAGGAGTATCGACACGGCCAGGGGCGGTGTGAACAGTACGATGAGGTACTGAGCCAACTCAGGGCCGACGCCGAGCGACGACAACCAACTACCAAGAATCGTAAAAGGAAAAATCAGAATTTGTGAAAAATCCAATCCTGCGCCTCTTCCTACCCGGTGCGAGAGGAGAAAAAATGACGTAAGACCTCCCGGCGCCGCGACGAGAGGCAGCAGGAGGACGACCATGGGCAAGAACCATTCGATCCAGTTCTCCAGCACAAAGTCGTAGGCA
>JAICVE010000114.1 GCA_025935475.1 Nitrospira sp.
AACTCCTATGAGGGAGTTGAGAAGCTTCAGCTTGGGGAAGTACCTGACCCTCAGCCTGGCCCGGACGACGTGCTCTTGAACGTGCGATTCGCAGGACTGAACCCAGCGGATGCCTTTCTCGCTTCTGGGATGTATCCGGCCAAGCCACGCCTTCCACACATTCTCGGTCGCGATGGAGTCGGTGAAGTGGCGGCGGTCGGAACCGGTGAGCACGACGTCCGGCAAGGAGAGACAGTCGGGATCCTGCGTTGTGATGTCGGTGTCGATGTCTGGGGCACATTGGCCGAGAAAGTCGTCGTTCCCGCCCATAGCGTGGCCCGTCTCCCGCAAGATTGGTCGCTCGAGGAAATGGCTGCCGCCCCGTTGGTCTTCTTAACGGCCTGGCAGGCACTCACCCAATGGACCGATCCTCCAGCATTTCCCCACCCGGGATCCAAGGTTCTTGTGACCGGCGCTTCAGGCGGTGTCGGAGCGGCGGCGCTGCTGCTCGGGAAATCGATGAACCTTACCATCATAGCCTTGTCACGTAGCGTGGACAAGCGAGCCAGGCTGCAGGAACTCGGAGCCGATTTCGTTTTCGATCCCAACGACCCTAATCTTGCAAAAGTGATCGCAGGCGCTGTGGGGCCGAAACAACTTGACCTCGTGATCGACAGCGTCGGGGGTCCGCTATTTCCTCAGCTTGTAGGGCAACTCGGCTATGGCGGCAGAGTGAGCGTGGTGGGGAGAAGCGGAGGGCCTGTGCCCGAATTCAATACGGCCACTCTCTTGTTTCGCCGCATCCGCATCGGCGGTGTCTCGGTTGGTGATTACAGCGCCGGGCAAGCTCAAGCCATATGGAAAGAGATCGTTGGTCGGCTGGATGCCATTGGACGACGGCCACAAATTGACAGTACGGTCCCCTTCGAACAGGTGAAAGAAGGGTTCATTCGGTTGGGCCAAGGGCCAATGGGCAAGGTGCTCGTACAGGTATTCCAAGGCAACGCTATGAATCGTAACTAACGCCGACCTCACCGGAGGTAAACACAGGTCTCTTGTTTCTCGAGGGGACTCAGACGGCCAGATCATGAATGAACTGGAGTTGGTTCGCCTGGAGTAGGCCGAAAGGCTACCGGTCGGTAAGAGCTGCAGAGGATGCACCCTGATATGCCGCCGCTACGAATGAGTTCAATATCCTCTTGGAGTAGTGCCTTCACCCCGCGAACATTGAACTGCCGGATGACGTTCCTTAAATGAGGCCCATACCGTAGGGAGGCCAATTCTAGGAGTGCGTTGTAATGGAAGCAATAGGGCCGAATGGGATTTTAAGCCCCCGGTCTTTCCTGCCCTGCCTGTGATCGTATACCCGCAGCAGCGCCGCACGGCTTTGCATTCGCTACATCTGTTTCTGTCGATCAAGACTGCTAGGTCTTAAATTTATCTTTGTAGACATGGCCCGTGGCATGCTTAGTCACAACTTCGGTCAACTTTTCAGAACTGACGGGCTTAATGAGATAATCCACCACGCCCTGCTTCATGCTCAGTCGCCCCCTTCACATCAGGCTCACCGGTCAAGACGATCACTGGGACCTGCGGAAACTGTTGTCGAAAAAATGCTATGGCTTCCACTCCGTTGACTTTCGGCATGTGTATGTCGCACAAGATGGCATCGATCATAACAGGATTGTCTCCCGACCTGATTTCCTTGATAGCTTTTTCTCCATCCTCTGCCTCGACTACATCAAACCCCGCTTTTGTCAGCGTAAGCCGAACTGACTTTCTGATGTCTGCTTCATCATCGACGACCAGAACACGACCAAGTCCCATAGCTCCCTCCTCTGGTTTCAGATAGATCAGACTCGTTCAGAATCTTCCGACGTCGCTGTCCTTAGCCCATACCCTTCTCTTATCCAGTTCCTCCAGCGCGTCGTCATGACGGCGATACCATTGACCATGGCAGTCTGACGCGATTGGGACTAAGTGATTGAAGATGTTGTCATCATAGTAATCTGGTCTTCTTTCTTAATAGATAGATTAAGGGGGAGTATAATAACAAAGGTGGTGCCCTTTCCCTCTTCGCTTTCCACAGTAACGGACCCGAAATGACAGTCGACCACGTCCTTTATTATCTTCGTCCCTAGACCAGTCCCACCAACCTTCCTACTAATCACGCGCCGGGAAAATAAACTGTCCCTTACCTCTGGCGGCATTCCCCGACCTGTGTCACTCACTAACAATGTAAGAGTGTCTCCGTCCGATTGATGTCTTCCTTCGATGGTAATCGTTCCCCCAGGGGGCGTCTCTGGAATGGCGTTATTTACGAGATTGTAAATCGCGTTAAACAGGCGGCTTTCGTCCGCTTCAATGACGGGCAGATCTTCCAGATTGAGTGTGGATAAACGAACGTGTTTCTGCTCGGCAGGGAAGCGGAGAGTGTCGAGAACGGCACTGACGATTTTCGCCACTCTGCACGCTGCAAAAGTGGGAGGACCACTACACCCTTTAACAGCATCGGCAATTTCCTTTACTCGTTCTTGGACGCGCCTGCTGTTCGACCGTACCATTCCAAACACTTCACGGCTCACCTCCTCAGCGACCCGTTTTCTTTTCTGATCCTGGGGTCCCAAAGTGGCTATTAACTCCTTGAGTTCGGTATCCAAGAGATCGACGCCAAGGTGAATCGGCATCATCATATTTTTGACATCATGCCCAATATCTCCCAAAAGTCGCGCAATTTCCGCAAGCTTGGCTTCCTCAGCGAGTTGCACGCTCAGTTTGCGGTTATCATCCGCGAGTTCGGCTGCGTACACCTTAAGTTGAGCCGCTTGTGCTTGAATCGTGTCCTGTTGTTCCTTGATGCGCAACATCGACCTGACCCTGGCCACGAGCGCGACATGATCAACTGGCTTCGTGAGATATTCGTCCGCACCAGCTTCGAGTCCACTGACAATATCTTCAGAATCCGCTCGAGCTGTCACAAGGATGATTGGAATGAATGGGAGTAAGTGGTCTGCCTTCAGAGTGCGGCAGACGTCGAATCCGTCGCGTTTGGGCATCATGACATCGAGCAGAATGAGGTCTGGAATGTGCGCGACGGCCATGGTTAGCGCCGCATCTCCGTCGGCCGCCGTCACAATTTCATAGCCCTGCGTCGAAAGACAGGCGTGAGTAATGTCCACATTCATGGGGTTGTCATCGACAACGAGTATCCGTGGAGGTGTTCGCATAGGGCACCTCTATAAGCTATGAAGTTAAATATTGACGAACGACTGCCAACAATTTCATGGCATCAAACGGCTTCGCAAGGTATGCATCGCAGCCTGCCGCCCTGGCCTTTTCTTCATCCCCGCTGAGTGCGTAGGACGTCAACACGATAATCGGAATGCGACAGAGCTTAGGATTGGCCTTGATGCGACGAGTAGCTTCATACCCATCGAAACCGGGAAGCTGGATGTCCATGAGGATCAAATCTGGATTAGATTGTTCTGCCAGGGTCACTCCCTCGTCTCCTCGGATAGCTTCAATGACCTCGTACCCGACGCTGGTCATGAGGTCACGCACAATCTGGCGGTTATCGACCTGGTCTTCAATGGATAAGATGCGTTTTGTCATAGGCCACCTACCTGTTGCTCAACAATGATGGGCAAGGTGATCCAAAAGACCGAACCACGCCCTAAAGTTGATTCCACGCCCACCGTTCCGCCATGCAGCTCGATGATCCGTTTGACGATCGCAAGTCCGAGGCCCGTCCCGCCTTTTTCGCGCGTGGCGGAACTATCGGCTTGCTGAAACTCATCAAAAATTCTTGCTTGATCTGCGGGAGAGATCCCTGGACCTGTGTCGACAACACTCACTTTGAAACGGTCATTGTCGAGGACGATGTGTACCCCGACCTCGCCGCTGTCGGTGAACTTGATGGCATTGCCGATGAGATTCAACAACACCTGTTTGATTCGTCGTTCATCCCCCGTCACCGCCGGTAGGTTGGCCGGTATCTTCCATGTGAAAGACAGTTGTTTTCTGCTCGCCAAGGGTTCCATGGCCACGACGACTTCATGGACCACATCCTTCATCGCATAGGGTTTTAAGGATAATCTGAGCTGGCCGGCCTCTATCTTTGACAGATCAAGCACGTCGTTGATCAGATCGAGCAAGTGACGTCCGCTCACATCGATGCGAGAAAGAGCCTCTTTGATTTTGTCTGGCACGTCACCATAGATCCTATTCACGATCAACTGCGTATAGCCGAGAATGGCATTCAGCGGCGTCCGCAATTCATGGCTCATGTTCGCTAAGAACTGTGACTTGTGCTTGCTTGCGATCTCCAGTTGACATTGTTTGGTTTTGAGATCTTCACACAAGGCGCGATTCTCAGAGAGAGCCTCCTGCAACTGGAAATTATTATTGCGCAGTGCCTCTTCCGCCCGCATTCGCTCGATGACTCGTCCAAGTTGGGTTCCCACGTTGGCCATCACTTCTAACAAGGCTTCATTCGGTTCAATGGGCACATCGGAAAAGAATTCTAGTACGGCCACTACTTCCTTGCCGATTGACACGGGAAACCCGAAGGCCGCCCGTACTCCAATATCCGTTGCCGCCTTCGCTCGAGGGAAGTTCGGATCTTTCGTGACATCGATAATCCACAGTGGTTGGCCGCATTCAAGCACTCGACCGGGCAATCCCACTCCCCGCTCGAAGCACAATGTCTGACTGACCTCGCAGAATGCTTTGAATCGCTCCTTATTGTCGATATGCCACAACATCGTAGGCTCAAGCCTGCGGCCATCGGCCTCCGACAGAATATAGACGTGACCAACCGGCCATCCTGTGTGAAGGCATATTTCGTCGAGCGCGACTTGTAACGCTCCAGCGACCGTCAGTGTTTGATTGGCGGCGACTGCGATACGTTGCAGGAGTTGCACGTCCTTTCGCCTGTTATACAATTCACGCAATGCTCTCTCGGCGAGCATCTCGCTCTCCGCTCTCGCCCGTTGTTCGCGGGCAAGCCGCTTTATGAGGCGATCCTGCTCTGCTGATTCGAGTTTTTCGGTCATGAGATGGCAGGTGCGGCTTGCTTGAGGACAATCCGGAACAAACACCTATCGTCGCCCCGATGCATGCATTCCGTCTGTTCAAAGAGTAGATCTTCGCCAAAGTGTGCTGCAGCCGCTTCGGTAAAGCCATGAGCGAGAGCACAGAGCTTGCGCCGAGATCGATATCCCATAAGCAACACGTCAGGTGAAGACGAATCATACTCAAACACTGGCACATCAGCTCCAGGATAGATCTTACGGACTTCAGTATGGATGACATCATTTAGCGTGAGAAGGAACGTCCGCGCCGATTTATGTCCAGAAAAAAAGTGCGGGTATCGTTCTGCAAGGAGTGGAAGGGATTTACGCCCGAACCATCGGGTCACTTCCAGTGCCGGTGTGTTGAGGGCTTTTGCGGCAGCAGCAACGAGTTTCATCATCGACTCATCAGGATAGTTCCCAAGCGAGGTATAGGCGCCGTCGACCTGAGCCGCTTCCAATAAATCCTCCCAAGCTTCGTCGCCGTACTCTTTTCGCACGACCTCTTCTAAGAGGTTGAAGATGATGCCCTTCATAGTTACCTCACCTAAATAGATTTACTTCCACTCATAAAATGCACCGTCTCCGGCTTGGGAGAGAAGACGTAGTTTAAAGGTGATACAGACAATTAGGATGAAGGTTTTGCACATCTTGTGCTCAAGGCAAGAAGCGATGAGACTTAGTATCGAGAAGTCCAGCGCGATGACAGAAGCGATGAGGATTCTAGTTATTTTTATGCAGAACCATCCGCCCTCTCATGAGAACCCGCGTCCGGTTGACCGTTAATTGGGTATCTAGGTCCCTTTCAGATTCAGTCTTACGGTGTATGAGACCTAACCCATTGCGCTCCGCTTTGTTATTCAAGAGAAAAGGATACCGAATAAACTGAAGCTGGCTGATAAGCGGGAGCATTTGGCACGATGCTTCGCACATCAAGACCCGTTTCGTCAGCTGCCTCCTTACCAAGTTCAAAGCAGTGCCCCGGCCATGTTCAGGCAGGGCGAGAGCCTCTTTGAGGACTCCCACGCCTACACTTTTACGTCATCAGGTGATAATTTACTGGTCCTCACGCCTTGAGAATCCTCCATTGCCGGTGCTATTGTCCCCGCGATTTCCTCACGGCCATGTCTCGAACTTTTCAGGTGGAGGGGTCCATGTCACATCTATGTAAAGAAAAAGAACGAACGTTGCATGGGTGCACGTACGGCTTCTCTCTGCGAATCGAGAAGGAGGTGCGTCACGCCATGCCCTATCAAAAGGCATGCGCCGTAAGCGCGCTGGTGATCATCGCGTTCCTGAGTGTCGGCCCATCGCTTTTCGCCGCCACCGCCACCGCTCCCACCACCTATTCTGCCTATACGGGAACCGATGCTAAACGAATCCCGCACGCTCCGGCCCTCGGTCTGGCTAACTCGATCATCAATGATCCGATGTTCGGTTCGCGCATTCTGCGAGTGACCGATACCAATACCGCTAGCGGCAGTTCCTTGATTGCCGAATATGCTGGCTACTATCGGACGTGGAATGCGGATTCAACGGCGCTGAAGCTCATGAATTCCCACGGGATATCCTATTGGCTTGAGTTCAACTCCTCAAGTTTCAGGGTCGGTGATGGGTCTGCCCGGCCAAGCTTGCATCCCCTGAGCTTCAACTGGACATGGGAATGGTCCGCCGTTGATCCCGACATTATCTACTTTTTAAACGGGAACCAACTGGCGAAATTCAACAAAACCACGAATGTGGTCACTAACCTCGGAGGTCCGCCTAACAGCGATCCGGTCACCTATCATGTCGCGGTTGTCGGGCCAGACACTTGGGTCTGTTCGGCGGCGGGACCCGGCACTCAGAACACCTATACAAAGATTTATTGTCTCAATCCTAATAACACGTCGCAGAGCAAATTCATTGATGTCTTGAACAAGACCATCAATGGCATTGCCCAAAGCGATCCTAACTGGCCGACCTCGGCTGCCGGCCAAACCATCGGTATTCATTCAATGTATGGCAGTGCAGGCGGCGCCTGGCTGGACGTGGATTTCCAGCAACATAGCTGGGGAGCCAATGGCGACTCTGTGCTCAATCTTTCGACCAATACTTGGTCGCTGGTGACGAATGCTGACAGCCGTTGGAACGGGCACTCGTCGATCGGCAACGGCAAATATGTCAATGGCTCAGGATCGATCAATGGGATGGACTCTCGAGGCGCTGTCCTTCGAAATCCGGATAACCTCATGGATGCCACGCAGTACTTCTTTATCATGCAGCCCCCGTCGACCGCGGGATGGTATGACGGCGAACACACTTCGTGGTTCAATTCGTCAACGAATTCCCAAGCGCCCGTGCTGTTTTCGCGATATGACATCAGTAAGCACCCGAGCCCACTCACCTGGTATGGAGAGATCATTGCGGCGGCGACCGATGGCTCCAATAAGGTCTGGCGCTTCGCGCACAATCACAATGGGGGCCTTGTCGGTTTCGCTGGCCAGTCCTTTGCGCAGATTTCAAATGACGGTCGCTGGGCGCTGTTTTCAAGCTACTGGGACGGCAAGCTGGGCGCAGCGGCGGGCGATTTTGGCTTTTCAACCCGCATCGATACATTCATCGTTGAGCTGAAATAACAGGCGACGGCGGCTCGTTCTCTGACTTAGCAAACATAACTAGAACACTTTTCTTGTCACAGGCTGCACATGAAGACGAGCAGCGCTTAGCCTGTGCAAAAGACTTGGTCTACCTGAAGAAAGCAGAGTTAGTGGACCCACCACCGGAGGCCGCATGAGCGACAGCAAAGCCTCAGGCTATTCTGTACGGTGCAGAGCCAGACGGCCCTTTTCGTATCACGGCCACACGATTGAACCAGGTGATGAGCTGAGTCTGCCTGTCCAAGAATTTGAACGATTGCGGCTCAAGCCCAAGCGGTATGTTGAGCACCTGTTAGAGAAAGACATTAGGGCGAGACTGTACTCCACGTATCGCCGTGGAGTGGAATGGACGTTTGAGTGATGTTTTGCGGGCGCACATGCCAGCGGATGCACTGATGTGGACAGGCTGGCTCTATGTTCTATTCCGTCAGAAACAAAGCCACCCAATACATCAATATGGCTGTGACAGAGGCGCCTATCATGTTCATGATCAAGAGCTCTGTTCGGTCTGCCATGTTATCACCTCCGATTCGGTGGGAGATTAGATGGGGCATTTACCATGCTTGAATGTACCTA
>JAICVE010000183.1 GCA_025935475.1 Nitrospira sp.
CCATCAATGAACTGCAACTCCAAAACGCAAAGATCGACTACGTCCACTCGGCTGCGACGAAGCCCAAAGAGGTTCAACGGGTCAAAAAAGTCGCCGAGAAGGCGAAAGAAGCGAATCAAGACTCGACGGTGCGGCTCAAGGTCGAGCACGGCAAAATCCTGAACAGCGAAGTGGGCTTCGTCAACCAGTCGACCGACCCCGACTACCGAGTGTTCATCACCGACATGAATATGGACGTGAATAATCTCGGCAATCGTCTAGAGGAGGGGACCGGCATCGTCAAGCTCACGGGCAAGTTCATGGGCAGCGGTTCCACCGAGGTGTACGGCGCGTTCCGGCCGGAAAAACCGAAGCCGGATTTCGACATGAAGGTAAAAATCGTCAAGACGAAGGTTGCCGCTTTCAATGACGTGCTCAGGGCCTATGGGGACATGGACACGCATCAGGGCGTGTTCGCCTTTTTCAGTGATCTGTCGGTCAAGAACGATGAGATCAGGGGGTACGTCAAACCGCTGCTGAAGGACGTCGAGGTCTACGATCCGGAGCAGGACAAGGATAAGTCGTTAACGAAAAAGCTCTACGAGGCCGTGGTGGGCGGTGTGCTGGGCCTCTTGGAAAACAAGGCGCGTCACGAAGCCGCGACGATCACCGACATGTCTGGTCCGGTGGAAAATCCGAATGCCAATACCTGGCAGATCGTCGAAAAGTTAGTGCAAAACGCGTTTTTCAAGGCGATTTTGCCGGGGTTTGAACGAGTAGGGTGATATGAGCGTCTCCAATCCATGGAACCTGGGCGGCCTGACTCTTACGGAGTTGGGACGGCGGCTGTGGGATGAAAGTCAGAAAGACGAACTGTTGGGGCGCGCCGCCCAACTGTCCTACTATGCGCTCCTGGCGCTCTTTCCCGCGTTGATTTTTTTGACTGCCTTGATGGGACTCTTCTCGGTCCAGAGCTTCATGCCCGAGCTGATGAGCTACCTGCGCAATGTGCTTCCGGCTGACGCCTTGTCGATGGTGCAACGGTTCCTGACCCAGGTTTCCGAGGGGAGCGGAGCAAACATCCTCTCGCTGGGCGCGCTCGGGGCCCTCTGGGCATCCTCGAGCGGCGTGACCGCCATCATGGACGCGCTGAACGTCGTATTCGGTGTGAAGGAGGACCGGCGTCCATTTTGGCGCGTGCGATTGACGGCGATTGTTCTGACAACCGGCCTTGCGGGTTTTGTGATCATGTCCTTGGCGCTCGTGCTCTACGGCCCGACGATCGGTCGATGGAGCGCGGATCTGATGGGCTTCGATGTCGTTTTCACCTGGATCTGGAATGTGCTGCAGTGGCCGGTCATTGCCACGCTGATGCTCATCGTCGTCGCCGCGATCTATCACATTTGCCCCGACCGCCGGCACAAACGCTGGCGCTGGGTCACCCCGGGATCGGTGTTTGCCGTGCTCATGTGGCTGCTGGTGTCGCTGGGCTTCAAAGCCTATGTCGACAATTTCGGCGACTACAACAAGGTCTACGGTTCCATTGCGGGCGTCATCGTGTTGATGCTCTGGTTCTATTGGAGTGGGATGGTGTTGCTGCTGGGGGGAGAGATCAACGCGGAAATCGAAAAGGCGGCAGCCGAGGGCAAGGCCGCCGCCGGCGAGGCGAGGCGGACCAAGCAGGCTGCGTGACATGAATTGTCCGAACAGAGAATAGCGAGGATCCTATGCCGCGTACCCTCTGGAAAGGTGCCATCAGTTTCGGACTGGTCCATATTCCGGTCGGACTCTATTCTGCCGAAAAACGGAACAGTTTCGATCTCACGATGTTGGACCGTCGCTCTATGAAACCCGTTGGGTTCAAGCGGTACAACAAGGAAACGGGAGAGGATGTCACGTGGAACGACATTGTCAAAGGATACGAATACGAGAAAGGCCGCTATGTGGTGTTGACGGACGAGGACTTCAAACGCGCCAATGTCGAAGCCACTCAAACCGTCGATATTCTCAGCTTCGTGGAGCAGGACCAAATCGGATCCATGTACTACGAAACGCCGTACTACCTCGCGCCCGACAAGCGGGGACACAAAGGCTATGCGCTTTTGCGTGAAACGCTGAAGCAGACGGGCAAGGTCGGCATCGCCAACGTCGTCATTCGCACGCGGCAGTACGTGGCCGCTCTCATTCCATATAATGACGTCATCTTGATGAATACGCTCCGGTACGCGAGCGAGTTGCGGGATACCGATGATCTCGAGGTGCCCTCGAGCAATCTCAAATCAGTCGGAGTGAGTCCCCGGGAAGTGGAGATGGCGCGACGGCTCGTGGAAGGCATGCGCGCGGCGTGGAAACCTCAAGAACATCGGGATACCTATCATGAAGATCTGCTAGCGTTGATCGAGAAACGTGTGCGTGCCGGTCAGACGGAGGTCGTGACGGAGCCCTCGCAGGACGAAGAGAAGCGACCTGCCAAGGGCGAGGTCATCGATTTGATGGCGCTGCTGAAAAAGAGCGTGGAGGTCAAAGGCAAAGTGCGCAGACCTCAGGCGCCGGCCAAGGCTCGTGGCCGTAAGTCGGGCCGCAAAGCCGCCTGATCACGCACATGAAACCTCGTCCTCATTCCTCACCGCCCCCTACCGCCGATGGCAAATCGGCAGCTCGTTCTGCCGGCCTACGATACGTCGACGATCGACGACCTGGGATCACCCGTACCATACGGCGAACACGCGTGAGCTATCGGGGGCCGGATGGGCGCGTGATTCGGGACGGGGAAACACTGACACGCATCCGCTCGCTGGCCGTCCCGCCAGCCTGGCGCAATGTTTGGATCTGTCCTGATCCGGAAGGGCATGTGCAGGCGACGGGCCGGGATGCGAGAAACCGCAAACAGTACCGGTATCATCCGCGCTGGCGCGAAGTGCGCGACGGCAACAAGTACGGACGCATGATTGCTTTCGGTCGCGCGCTTCCTCTCATCCGGAAACGGATCGAGCAGGATCTGGCGCGTCCCGGTCTGTCGCGCGAAAAAATTCTCGCGACCGTCGTGCGCTTGTTGGAAGTGACGCTGATCCGCGTCGGCAATGAGGAGTACGCCAAACACAACGAGTCGTTCGGTCTTGCCACCATGCGCGATCGCCACGTGCGGGTGAACGGTTCGTCGCTCCGTTTCCAATTCCGCGGCAAGAGCGGGATTCTCCACGCGGTCGATCTGGAAGACCGCCGGCTGGCCCGCATCGTTCGGCAGAGTCGGGATCTGCCCGGCTTCGAACTGTTTCAATACATCGATGAGAACGGCGAGCGGCGTTCGATCGACGCGGCGGAGGTCAATGCCTATCTCAAATCGATCGCCGGCGACGAGTTCACTGCCAAGGATTTTCGAACCTGGGCTGGCACCGTGCTGGCGGCTCGGGCCCTCCACGAAGTGGCGGCGTTCGATTCACAGGCGCAAGCGAAACGCAACGTGTTGCGAGCCGTTGAGGCGGTGGCAAAGCGTCTTGGGAATACGAGAGCCGTGTGCCGGAAGTGTTATATCCACCCGGAAGTCGTGAATGCCTACCTCGACGGAACACTCGCCGCCACGCTCAATCGAAAAGCGGGGCGGGAGCTCCGCTCGCGCTTGCGGGACCTGTCGCCGGAGGAAGCGGCCGTATTGGCGTTGCTTCACCGCGGATTTGAGCAGGACGCCCGCTTGGCGGCGGCTTGAAGAGGCGCCCGGCGCGCGATGCCATCCACCTGCTGCTCCATGGCCGTGCTCGCCTCACTGCTTCTTAGCGCCTGTGCGTCCACCTTGCCGCCTGGGAAAGCGACCCACATGTTTGACCGTCACTGTCTCCCTGCTTCAATGGAGCTGCGCCGGATGCCTCTTGGCGAGATCGATAGACCGGTCTCTTCCAAGCCCTCGGCGGAACGGGACGCAGCGGCCAAACTGTATTCCACCATCGCCGTTCATACCGCGGAGGTCATGAACCTTTTGCCGCTGCTGAATCGACTGGCCCGGCTGGAAACCGAACAAGCGCCTCTTGCGGACATCGAGCGCGCGCGCAGAAAATTGACGACGCACCTGCAACTGGCAAATCTTGAGGTATCGAGTATCGTCGCCGAGATCGAGTGCGAAGTTCAACGAGCAGACGAGGTTCAGGATCGGCTGAAACACGTGCAGACGACACGGACGACGACGCAGACAATCCTTGGCGTGATCTTCGGAGGCTTGGCCAACATTTTATCGGGCGGCATCAGCATAGCGACGCGGGCTGGAGATGCGGCCAACATCGCCTCGGTGGCGGGCGGGACCTTGGAAGTGCTGTTTGGCACGTCCGCCAATTTCACGAAGGTGCGGCAGGAATTCAACCATCCGCACAATCACCTCCAGGCTTTCTGGGATGGCGAAGAAAAACAGCGAGAGTTTTTTCCCCCCGGTGTCTGGCGGTTTCTGACGGACCCCGATATCCGCGATGTCGAAGGGCACAGCCTGCGAGATGTGCTCGTTGAGACGTGGAATGAACAGGGGCGGCTGGGTGATCCAGGATCCCAGGAAGAGCAACGCCGTAAGGCGCTCTTGTTCGGAGACGGCGGACTCTACGATAGCGACGATTTACATGTCAGAGAAGCGATGCTGCAACAGTTGGAATCCAGCATCCAACTCATGCACCAGGATCTGGAAACGCTGTTGCGTGAAGTATTGCTCCGCCAGGCGTTGGAAGAGGATCGCGTCTAAGAACCGGATACCTCTTATTCGGTAGCATATCTCGGTGGAGCAAGCGGAGGGTTTTCTAGGGCTATCGCTAGGTATGTCCGGCAGTGGCCTCGAAAGCTTGCAGGACGAAAACGCTTCGTTCTGCCGGTCAAAGCGTGTTCCTGGGCCCGAAAAAACGACAGATTAGGAGCGTCCTCGGGCACGGCTTGTCAAGCTAGGGGTATCCCTAGTTCGCAAGGCTTCTTGCCTCGATGTACGTTGTTTCGGTTTATATCCACCAGCTTCCTCAGCGGGCTTTTCCTCCCCGGAGGCATACGATGAAGCAGCCAAGCGACGAGCGAGAAAGAACGGCGTTGGAAGACGCGCCACCCGCCACCAACGGAGGGACGCGGCGACGGCAGGATGTTGCCGAGCAACTCGGCGAGATCCTTAACGTCATGGTCGCTTACCGTAATGGAGATTTCAGCGTCAGGCTGCCGTCGACCTGGACGGGGGTGCTTGGGAAGATGTCCGACACGATGAACGATATTCTTGCCGTCAGTCAACGACGGGCGGAAGAGGTCGTTCGTATCTCGCGTGTTGTCGGGAAAGAGGGACGACTACGGCAACGGTTGTCCGTCCCCGGTGTGTCAGGGGGGTGGGCTGACGAAATCGATTCACTCAACACGTTGATCGACGACCTGGCGTCTCCCACAACCGAGGTGACCCGCGCGGTCGGGGCTGTCGGCAAGGGTGACCTCAGCCAGGCGATGGCACTGGACAAAGACGGGCGTCCACTCGAGGGAGAATTTCTTCGCAGCGCGAAGCTGGTCAACAAGATGATCGAGCAATTAGCGGTCTTCACCTCGGAAGTCACACGCGTCGCGCGCGAGGTCGGGACGGAAGGCAAGCTCGGCGGCCAGGCCCAAGTCAAAGGGGCGAGCGGCGTGTGGAAAGAGCTCACCGACTCCGTCAACCAGATGGCCGGTAACCTAACGGCGCAAGTGCGCAACATCGCGGAAGTGACGATCGCCGTCGCGAACGGCGACTTGTCGAAAAAGATCACCGTCGACGTACGAGGCGAAATCCTCCAATTGAAAGAGGCCATCAATACGATGGTCGAGCAGCTCCGGTCGTTCGCGTCGGAAGTCACGCGTGTGGCGCGCGAGGTCGGGACGGAAGGCAAGCTCGGCGGCCAGGCAGTCGTGCCGGGCGTGGCCGGCACCTGGAAGGACCTGACCGACAACGTGAACTCGATGGCATCGAACCTCACCGCCCAGGTCCGGAACATCGCCGAGGTGACGATTGCCGTGGCCAACGGCGATTTGTCGCGTAAGATCACGGTCGACGTGCGCGGTGAAATTCTCCA
>JAICVE010000154.1 GCA_025935475.1 Nitrospira sp.
CTGGCCAGTACTTCCCCTAGTTTGAGTGGCAGGAACACCCCAGTTCGCCCTGGAAAAGCACCTAGTTTCTCACTTTTTCATCGAAGAGACCGTTAGGACGGGGCCGAAGCGACCGGGTGAGGATGCCCTCGTCGAGGTGCGCAGGAGCAGCTCACTCCTCCGCAACGGCGATCAATTCAGCAATGACCTTTTGGAGATCAATCCCGACAGTACGGTCACGATCAGGCAGCTTGGAAGGCGCATCTCACGGTGGTTGTCCTGGAATGGCTTTGAGGGTAGACTCGCGTTCGTTGGCTTAACGAGAAGGAAGCTGGTCATGAAGAGTCTCGCGTGCGTTGCGATTGGCGTTCTCCTTTCAACCACAGTGTTTGGCCTCGTCGATTCGGGCGCGGAGGAGAAGAGGCCTCAAAACTCGTTCTCTGCCGCGCATTGCCACGGCTCCATCGCCAAGACCGAATGGACGCTGGCTGATGGCAACTCCCCGACCCCCGCCTGCGTGGAAGGGAAAGATCTCACGAAGGGCGTCCTTGCCTTCGATGCCGACGAGGCCCAAGGCGCTCTTGTTCCGTTCACCTTGCCTGGACACTTTACGGGGAAGCTCAATGTCAAACTGACGTGGCAACCGGCGTCCACGATCGGTTCAGTAGGATGGTGTGTCACACTCGTGACTGGGTCGAATCTGAAGCGCGGCGGTGGTGCACCGCTCACGCAAGCCGCCCGGAGCTGCGCCTCAGATCCGGCAAAGAAATCGCCTCAACACCTCACGACTGCGCTCGTCATCAACGTACCCGCCACAGCGCCTGCCACGGACAATGACGTCTGGCACATCAGAGTCAGTCGCGACGCCAATAGCAGCGTCGTGCTTGACGACATGCCCGGCGATGCTCGCTTGATCGGCGTGGTGATCGAAACTCAGGAAGCCCCTCGGCAGACACTTTGAGTGAACTGAATATCAACTACCTCGTAGTAATCCGTCCAAGCTCGTTTGTTCCTTCTTAAAAGGAGCAGCCTGGATCATTCCAACCGTGTCGCGCGCACCCTGTTTCTTTCTCCTCGGGTTGGACGGTTGGAGCCACCTGCGACTTGCGAGAGGTGCACGGCGCCACTGCTGCGGTCGCTCTTTTTAGGCGAGGGCCCTGGGTTCGAGTCCCAGGCGGCTTATATCAAGGGGTTACAAACTTCGCCCCTTGGTTCCTCCGTCGATTGTGGCAACGATCTCTCACCCAGGCGTTCATTCCCTTGAAGACTATAGAAACCAAGCAAGCGAAAAAGAGGAGTTCATTCCTCTTCCATGGAGCGCTCCCTCTTGTATCGTTTTGCATAGCCTTCATAATCCGACCAAGCTCGCTGCGCCTCATCCGGATTAGGTTTTTTCTTGTTCATCACTTCAAAGTAGACGCCGTAGAGCCGGTTCAATTCGCTGAGCGTCGTGGTCAGTGTCGCTGCTGGCATGTCAGCCCTCACTTCCTTTGCTTTGAATGAAATCGAAACACCGAATCCAACATGGATGGCTGTAACTCGATTAATCGAATGAGGAAGTGCTTTAAAGCTGGAGAGGTCGGGCGTTGATTACTAGGCTTAGAGGAAGGAGCAGACTGGTTTTTTGGGGGCGGATCGCAGCCATGACGGTAACGGGAGGTTTCGCATTCTTTCGGAGGGCGACACGAAGTCATGGCTACAACTTCCGTATCTATCAAATGGGAGGGGGAAAAATATATACGAAGCCGAGATAGAAGGATAGCAGGGAGAACACCCTAGAAAGGATTTTACGGTAACATAATGGATCGTTCAGTGCGACTGGCTAGGCACCTTCCAGAGTGATAGAGGCAATTTTGTCACTCATCGGACGGCTTCAGACAGTCATCATATTAATTTCTTCACAGTGGTCGTGCTTTTAAGGGAAGGATCCTGGATTCGCTTTATTACACAAGCCCAATGTGGGTCCAAGCGTTTCGGCGTTTTCCGAGTCAGGGACAAAATGAAGAATAACTATCTTAGACAGCGTTGGACAGCGGTAAATTCTCTACACCGGCTTTTATCTGCCGATATAGAAATAGACCGGCCATCTCTTTGGAGACAACGCTCTTAGCACCGGCTGCGACCATGGCGGCGTGATAAAACTTGTCCGCATGAATAGATAACCCTACGATTGCCACATTGGGATAATTCGCCTTGATTGTACGGGTAGCTTCAATGCCATTCAGCTTGGGCATGTTAATGTCCATGACAATGGCGGAAGGAGAAAGATAGGGCATTGAATTCACCGCTTCCTCACCGTTTTCGGCCTCGCCAACGACTTCAATGTCCGCATATGAGCCAAGCAAGGATCGTAAACCCTGCCGAAATGACGGGTGATCGTCGACAAGAATTATTCGGATGGAACCTGTCTTAGTTTGCAGCATTAACCACACATTTTAGGTATTCTCATCATGGTTTTAAGCCGCTAATCTTCTCCAGAACGATCTGACCAGTGGCTGACATTCGGTGTGGCCGCACTTTCTGCACTCTAGCACAATAGCTTGTCCTTTCTCGGCGTCATCTCTCTCTGGAATGGGGGGCCTTTCAATCATAATGCTGTTGCAGTGTTCACATCTCATGGCTGCCTCCTCCTTATCGCTGGCGAGGTACAACAGTCCAATCCGAAGAAGCACCGAGTCCAAATCACAGTGCGTAGTATATCGAAAGCGATCAGCACCGAGGACTAGGAGAGAGACCAGTTGAGTTTTCTAAGACCCTTGACCTCCGAGAGGTAACCGCAGGCAGAGAATGGACGGACAGAATTGACGTTATGTCAGCGGGGGATCCTAATGCTGTGGTGTTCCGCCTGCCCGGGAAAGGCGGTCGCAGCATACGCAGCAATTGCGGACACGACACCTATCCTAATAGTCGTAGTTTTTAGTGGACACAGCGCAGAAAGACCTTGAGGAAGAAATGCTGCACTCGGGCACCACGGCGTTTATCCATAAGGCATTTTCGCCGCATCTACTGAGGCTGGCACTGCAGGAGGTTCTGCTATGACAAAAACAAGATCTCCGCCAGCAAAGGGTCTTTTGGCCAGCCTTCCCTAACACGACTCCATTAGCTTACGCTTCTAAGCTGGAGAAGGTTCTGCTCGAGTAACTCCTCCTGGTCTCCACCGACCGTGATGAACTTTAGTCCATACATTGATTTGGAACGCCAGCACACAACGGCGGTTTCGATAGTGATTGGGTATCCAGCAGTCGCTTGAAGAACGAGACGGTAGTAGTGACTGAGAGCTAACGGGACTTCACTGGTGATACGACATCCACCTTTGCTCAGGTCTAACAGAACACCATCTCCTTCGGTTGCTTCATGGCTAGCGCAACGGAATGCTAAAAGCGATTCCTTGAGAGCCTTATATCGAGGACTACGACGCCGCTCGTTAAATGAATCCATAAAACCTGACAGTCTGGGACGGCGCTCTTCTGAGACCATCGCATCGTGCCTCACATTGATGCCTAGTTGATGGTCTCGTGGTGTCAAAAATGCGTGACGAGCCTTGACCGCTCAATATTATTTCTTAGAGATGAAGCGGTACTATTAGGCCCATGCCGATTTTGCATGAATCGTACACCCAACTGAATGAGCTTCGGCCTGCGCCCACTGTCTCCATGGCGAGGATTAGCTGTACCACTTTGTGGTGTAAACCCAGACGTCACTTGGAGGACTCGTTCAACCCACCTTGGCGAGCTCAAGAGACTTGGAAGCCAGGGATTTTCTACGGTTATTCGCTATAGTCTTGTCTATCAGAGCACCACAGTTGATGCATTTCCAAGCATAAAACACTAAAAAGAAATCGGCCATTCGCTCCAGTTGCATCAAGCCTCTGCATTTCGGACAGTCCATGGTGTCCCTCCTCCGATTCAAAGTTGCAGTTGCAGGGAGCAACTTTTGACCCAAGGCGGCAACTCCACTTATTCAATCACTTATAGAATCCATTGAATGAAAACAATGCCGATATTCGTCCCCTGCGTACACCAACGTACGTAGCAGCAACCAAAATAGCACCCCGCCCTTTGTTCGACGGCTATCAGCCGCATAGCATGTCGGCTGCAGGCTGCAAATTCAGCTATGCTACGCTTAACACATCACGAGATAGTCTAGAGGGTAACCATGAAGACCGCATTATCTATCAAGGATGCGCCACGGATAGACGAAGACTCAGTCGACCTACTGACCGGCAGGCAGCATCAGATTCTCAACCTCGTATCAATCGGGCACACTAACCGGGAAATCGCCATCATGCTGCACATCAGTGTGCGCACCGTGGAAGTTCATCGCTTTCATTTGATGCGAAAATTGAATGTTCGCAATGTGGCGCAATTGCTCCGACGAGCTCTGCAGCTTGGGCACCTTTCGCCTAGCCTCATGCGTTCTCAAGCCAGTGAGCCTGGAATCGGCAAGGTCGAGCTAGGAGTAGGGTATGCTCGCCGACTTGTGAAAAGGAAGTAGGCGAGGGCGCCCGCCGTCCTTCAAGGAAACTCGATCACAGGGCGGACTTCCACAGTTCCTTTGCCGGCCATGGGAACTGTTTGTCGAAAGCAACCGGTGTGCCGATTGGAGATCTGCCTTGAAGACACCGTCTGTTCAGCGGGACGGAAATGAAATGACGATCGCTCCCATCACGTCGTTGAGCTTCAGGTCTCGCTTGTTGCTCAACGAATGGCCATTGTGACACTCGACACAGGCTTTCGTGATCGCCCGATCGGCATAGATGGCCTTAAACATGCGCCGATCCCCTTGGCTGACGATGCCGGCATACGGTTTTTGTGGCTCCTTGGCCACCCTCTCTAAGCCAGCCCGTTCAAAATCATCAGCAGGGCCATTCGCCTTGTTGATCGGCCAGAGGCTCGTCAACCGGATACGCAAGCTCGTCCCCTGCCCTTGAACGGCTTCCCCCGTCATCAGCAGCATTTGTGCTGGCAGGGGCAACGTCCCTTGCTTCTTCCACTGCTCTGTCGCTGCGGTCACGCCGAGTTCCTGCATGCGTTCCACCACGTGGGTGGTATACAGCGTGCGATCCGCTTGAACGATCGCATAGACGTACTCGGCCACCACCTCCGGTGGAATGCCCCCTTGCCCTTCAGGGCGCGCCATTTCCCCCATGAGTCCTGCAGAACAAAGCAGGCTGAGGCTGAGCACGATAAGACCTCTTCGAGTGGCTGTACGCATGGCAACTCCCTTACCGACCGTGTGTCTCGTTCGCGGCGTGCGGCTGCTTCTCTTCAGTCATAATAACCAGGAGTTCTTGAAGCTCTGACCCGGGCTTTCCATCATGGCCACACCAGATCAAATCATACATTCTGCGAAATCCACTGAAGGGTGCCGTAAACTGCAACGTGAGGGTATCACCCGGATTCAAGCGAAACCCGGCGGCATCTTTCCGAAAAATCCCCGTCGCGCGCCCCAAGAAATGGATCTCCGTCTTGGTGAAGAGAGGAGAGATAAATTCACGAGGACCGTGATCTTCGTTCCGGAGCGCAAGGACGATCGGCTCGCCCGCGACTAACGTCAACACTTGTCCGTGGGTTTGTGGTCCCTTCAGGATGGGATGGCCGCCTTCTTGAACGACGATCTCGGTGTCGGCGGTCGCTGGCTTGGCTGAGGAATGAGCGCCTTGGTGGTTATCGGACGCTCCATCATGTGCCAAGGTCCTGTCATGGGGAACCAGGACGATAGCCCCAGCGATGACGGCCATCACTCGAGCGAACAACAGAATCGATAAAAAGGTGTCGGTCGGTTTCATTAAGGCTTCCCGTCCTCGTTATCCATGCTTGGGCTTCACGACAAATATTTCCCCTTGCAGGACATCCCCATGGAGCTTCCCATGGACGTTACACCAGAACTTGAAGAGCTCCCCACTGAAGTCCTTCGGCAGGTCAAAGCGAAGACCGACCGTCTCCCCCGGATCGATGCGGAGACCGTTGGCCGTATAGGTATAGACCAGCGTCGCTCTGCCCCAAAATTGGAATTCCACCTTGGCGAACAAGGGGGACACGAACTCGTGCGGCAGCGTATCCTCATTGCGTAACTCCAGCGTGATCTCGTCCCCCGACGACAAGGAGAAGGCCGGGTGCTCCGAGTGTTGCCCGGAGGTATTTCCCTTGACCATATGGAAGGCCTTCTCCTTGATGACGAGAATCACGTCGGGCTCATACTCACGCTCATCGGCTTGAGCAAAAGCGCCGCGTGACCCACCCGTCAAGACCATAGCCAGGACCATGAGCGGCACGAGAGAAGAGTGCACCTCAACCTCCGCCAATCTCCCCTCGGTGATCGACGACCAGCACCTCACCGCGCATCTTGTCGCCGTACTGCTTTCCATGAACGTTGCACCAGAACACCTCATAGAGATTTTGGAACTCTTTGGTATCCTGAGGCACATCGAACGTTAACCGGACCACTCGTCCCGGATCCACCCGCACCCCGGCCGCGTTCGGCAACTTCACAAACACCCCGTTGCCATCGAGCGCAAAGGGGACATTGAACAGCATGGGAGACACGAACTCATGGGCCACGGTATCTTCGTTCCTGAGCACGATATCGGCTCGCGTACCTGCCAACAGCATAAATCCTTTTGCCGTCTCTCCTCTGGCGATCTGAAACGTCTTCCCCGTCATCAC
>JAICVE010000015.1 GCA_025935475.1 Nitrospira sp.
TCTCAACAACCCTAAGAAACTAATCCACAGGTCCAATGCTAAGGGCGGTAGGGCCGAACGGCTCTGGCTCTCTCGTGCCCTTGACGTTTTGTAAGACTTTACGTAACCTCCCGAAAACAAACGTCCAACTGCCTGTCCGAGAACAACACCGGTCCCAACGTTTTTTCTGCCTGCGGAGCGCTCTATGGTTGAGAGTCCTGCCTTCATCCTGGGTCTGTTCGCAGGCCTCGTGCTCGTGGCACTGGCGATAGGTTTGTGGTGGTCGACCCGTCTCCGGTCGCAATTCGAGGCGCAAGTGCTCGGGGCCGCGGAGCGTGCCCAACGTGCTGAAACTCTCGCGGACGAGCTGCGCCGATCACTGGTCGCGGACCGCGCGGAACTCGATCGCCTTCGCAGCGATCTCGCCGAAGCCATGCGAGCCCGTGCCGTCGCGGAGACTCAAGCCGCCGAAACCGTCAAGCACGTGGAAGAACAGAAGCTGCTGCTCGCTCAGGCGCGTCACGAGCTGGCCGAATCGTTTCAGGCCCTCTCAGGTGAAGCGCTTAAGCAGAATAATGAAGCGTTCCTCAGCCTCGCCAAGACGACGTTTCAAACCTTGCATGTGGAAGCGAAGGGCGACCTGGCCCAACGGCAGCAGGCGATCGACGAGCTGGTGAAACCTCTTTCGGAGTCGCTACATCGCTATGACGAGCAACTGCGTCAGTTGGAGCAGTCACGTCAGGCCGCCTACGGAGGGCTCGATCAGCATTTGAAATTGCTGGCAGAAACCCAGCAGCGGCTGCAGCAGGAAACGGGCAATATCGTCAATGCCCTGAGAGCGCCCGCGGTCCGCGGACGTTGGGGAGAAATTACGCTCAAGCGCGTGGCCGAATTGGCGGGCATGGTGGCGCACTGCGACTTTCGCGAGCAAGAATCGGTCATCTCCGACGACGGTCGCTTGCGTCCCGATATGGTGGTCCAGTTGCCGGGCGGGCGTCAAATCATTGTGGATGCCAAAACCGTTCTCTCCGGATATCTCGATGCACATGAGGCTCCGGATGAAGAGCGTCGGCTGGAAGGGCTTCGGCGCCATGCTGCGCAAGTGCGAATACGCATCAACGAATTGAGTCTCAAAGCCTACTGGAACCAATTCGAGCAGGCGCCGGAATTCGTCGTGCTGTTTCTGCCCGGAGAGCAGTTTCTCGGCGCCGCGTTGGAGCAGGATCCCAGGTTGATCGAAGAAGGATTTGCTCAGGGCGTGGTGCTCGCCACCCCCACCACGTTGATGGCGCTCCTGAGGGCCGTGGCCTATGGCTGGCGGCAGGAGCGGTTGGCTGCGCATGCCGAAGAAGCCGGCCGACTGGGAAAAGACCTCTACGAGCGCATGGCCATTCTCGCGGAGCATGTGAACGATGTGGGGCAATCGCTGGGGAAAAGCGTGATTGCCTACAACAAAGCGGTTGGGTCGTTGGAAACCAGGATTTTGCCGGCAGCGCGTCGGTTCAAGGAATTGGGGGTTTCGTCCGATAAGGAGATCGGCGCACTCGAACCCGTGGAAGTCGTTGCCAGAAAGGCGTTGCCCTTTGAAGATGAATGAGCGGCCAGATTTGGTTCCCCAATCGATGGTGGAACGTTTTCATCGCCTCTTCGCTATCCTGGTTCAAAAGACGCCGGGACAGGTCGATGAGCGGACGCGTGTCTTGCGCGAGCGACTGATTCAGGAAGAGTTCGAAGAACTGAAAGAGGCGATGGGAAAGGGCGATCTGGCGGCCATCGCCAAGGAATTGGCCGATCTGTTGTACGTGGTCTATGGGACGGCGGTATCGTACGGAATCGACATGGACCCGGTGTTTCGCGAAGTGCACCGGTCCAACATGAGCAAGGTTGGCGGCTATAAGCGCGACGATGGCAAATGGGTCAAGCCGCCGACCTACTCGCCGGCCGTCATTGAACCGATTTTGGCTGTGCAACAACACCCGCGCGAGCGGGAAGAATCATCGCGTACCTGTGAAGAGGTCGAACCGCGGGCATGAAGACACTCCATTGCCCTAATTGCGGTACACCGTTCGTCCGTGTTGCGCCTCAGACTGGGATGATGGAACGGGTGCTGCAGCAGCTGAACGTGGTTCCGTTCCGCTGCCAGCTTTGCATGAACAAGTTCCGCGCCTTCCACCGAGGGGCCGGCGGTAGACCGCAAGCCCCCGATCGTCGTCAATACAAGCGCCTCCCGACCTCGATTCAGGCGCAGTTTCTCGCCGATAACCGCATCCGGTCGACCAATCGCATCACGGACATTTCGATGGATGGGTGCACCTTACAGACCACGGGCTTGCCGCGCGGGACGTTTCTGGGACTGGTGCTCAAGCCTGATCAAGAGGACGAGTCGATTCGCATCGAAACGGCGATGGTTTGCTCAGTCCATCCAACATCGGTTGGGCTTCGGTTTCTGGAGATACCGCTGCCCGATCAACGTCGCTTGAGCCAGGTCGTTCTGGGCTTACTCGTGAGCCAGGGGAGCCAGCCGGCCAGCAACGTCTGAAGAAGCAGTGCTCGCTAAGTACCGCCGCGCGTTCGCCTTGTGAGCACATTGTCGATGAGACGGACCGATCCGAGGCGAATCGCTCCGAGAATCACCGCCTGACGGTCGATCCGGTCGAGCGGCTCCAGCGTGTCAGGATCACAAATGGCAAGGTAGTCTATTCGGATCGCCGGCTGCGCTTCGAGGACTTTCCGCATCATGGCTTGCACCGTCTTCGGATCGGCCATGCCGGTCTTGATCGCCCGTTGCGCCGCGAGCAAAGCCTGGTACAACATCGGCGCCAGCCGGCGCTCTTCGGTCGAAAGGAACGCATTGCGGGAGCTCATGGCGAGCCCATCACGCTCCCTGACTGTCGGTCGAACGATGAGACGGATGTTGAAATTCAGATCTTTCACGAGTTGCCGCACGACTGCACACTGCTGAAAATCTTTTTGCCCGAACCATACGACGTCTGGCCGGACCACGCCAAAGAGTTTCGTGACGACGGTCGCGACGCCGCCAAAGTGATGAGGGCGTGTTTCGCCTTCCCAACGGCGGGCGACGGACGGGACAGTCACGACCGTTTGAAATCCCTTCGGATACATCGCGGCAGGTGTCGGCTCGAAGCATACATCCACGCCTTCTTCCCGGCAGATCGTTCGATCTTGTGAGAGGCGACGCGGGTAGGTGGCCAGATCTTCAGTCGGAGCAAACTGGATGGGATTCACGAACATACTGACGACGAGCGCGTCGCACTTGAGGCGCGCCGCCCGAAGCAGGGCGCGATGCCCTTCATGCAGCGCTCCCATCGTGGGAACAAAGCCGATGACGACTCCTTCACGCCGCAAGCGTTGGCTCCATGCGGTCATGGCCGACGGGGAGTGAATCGTCCTCATGAGTCCAGACGGGGACTGCAGGCCGGCCGTGAGCCGTATCGTGTCGAAGGCTGGGGAAACAACAGACGGACTTCCGTCGGATCCGAGGTCTCGGCGAGCATCTGGTTCACGGAACGAAGACGCGTAGGATGGACCAAGAGCGGCGCCAGCTCGCTCAAGGGCATAAGGACGAACCGGCGCTGGTGCAGGCGCGGATGGGGCACGGTCAGCCCTGCTTCATTGATGACGCGTTCGCCGTAGAAGAGGATGTCGAGGTCGATGGTCCTCGGCCCGGAACGGTGATCCTCGTCGCGGCCCAGCGACCGCTCGATCTCTCGCAACAGGTCCAGCAGACTGTGGGGGGCGATGTCGGTCTCCAGCTGGACCACGCCATTGAGGAACCAGCCGTTGCCGGGGTCGACGCTGTCTTTTACCGGCTCCGTTTCGTACAGCAGAGAGACGCCTGTCACCTGCGAATGCGGCAGCAAGCTCAGGAGCGTCACCGCGCGGTCGCAAAAATCGACGCGATCTCCCACATTCGATCCGAACCCGATATAGACCGTCTCTCTACGCATGTGGCGTGCGTCACTTGAGGAGCGTGCATTCCAAGGTCTAGAACCCAGCTTTCTTGATCCGCTCAACCGCCTCGGCTAAGCGGTCCTTCGACGTGCAGACTGTCATCCTAATATAGCCTTCTCCCGGCGCGCCGAATCCATTGCCTGGCGTGGTGACGATGCCTGCTTTCTCGAGGAGATGCGCCGTGAACGAAGCGGACGTGTACCCTTTCGGGACAGCCACCCAGACGTAGAAGGCGGCCGGAGGCGCGTCGACCTCCAAGGCCAGTTGCTTCAATCCCGGGATTAGGGTATCGCGCCGTTCCTGATAGGTTTTTCTGATGGTATTGGTCACGGCGTCGTCCAACCCGAGCGCCGTGATGCCGGCGGCCTGAACCGCTTCAAAGACGCCCGAATCCAGGTTGCTCTTCACCTTGCCGAGCCCGGCGAGTACCTCTTTGTGGCCGACGGCAAACCCGAGCCGCCAGCCGGTCATGTTGTAGGTTTTGGACAGAGAATGAAACTCGACGCCGACGTCTTTCGCACCGTCGACTTCCATGAAACTTGCCGGACGCTGGCCGTCATAATAAATCTCCGAATAGGCCGCATCATGGCAGACGATGATCTGGTGTTCCTGCGCGAATGCGACGACTCGCTTGAAGTACTCTTTCGTCATGACGACCGAGGTGGGATTATTCGGCGAATTCAGCCACATCAGTTTGGCTTTTCTGGCCACCTCCTTCGGAATCGCATTGAGGTCGGGCAAGAAGCCATTTGCCTTGGTGAGCGGCATGAGATGCGAGACGCCGCCGCAGAAGCTTGTGCCGACCGGGTACACCGGATATCCAGGACTCGGCACGAGCACGACATCGCCGGGATCGACGAAGGCCAGGTGAATATGACCAATGCCTTCCTTGGAACCGATGAGCGTGAGCACCTCGTCGGACGCGTCCAGCTTGACGCCAAATCGCCGTTGATACCAGTCGGCCACTGCTTTGCGAAACGACAGCATGCCTTCATACGATGGGTACTGATGGTGTTTGGGATTCTTGGCGGCTTGGGCAAGGCTCTCGATAATGGGGGCAGGAGTTGGCAAATCGGGATCGCCGATGCCGAGATTGATGATATCGACTCCACGGGCAATGGCCGCCTGCTTCATCTTATCGATGGCAGCGAACAAATAGGGCGGCAATGTCTTGATACGGGTCGCCACTTGGATGGGGAAGCCGGCCATGTCGACACATCACCTTATCTACAAAGAAGCTTCGTGCGAACAGCCTTCTAGGCTACTTCAGGACTACGCCGGTAATCAACGCAAGAAACGCGGCGGACAAGAGAAGGATAGACGGCGGTCCGGATGCAGGACGTTTGCATTGACACGTTCACGTATTCACACTATCCTCGCCCCCGATTGTGAAGGGCCCCCTTGCGTCATGGCCACCACGCTTCGGGCGATTCAGGCCGACATCACCACATTGCATGTCGACGCCGTCGTGAATGCTGCGAATGAATCACTCCTTCCGGGGGGCGGTGTGTGCGGTGCGATTCATCGTGCAGCTGGACCCGAGCTGATGAATGAATGCCGTCTGATTGGTGGTTGCCGGACCGGCGATGCCAAATTGACGAAGGGATATCGTCTCCCAGCCGACTACATCATTCACACCGTCGGGCCTGTGTGGCATGGCGGCCAGCGAGGTGAACCGGAGTTGCTTGCCTCCTGCTATCGCAACTCCCTAACACTTGCCAACGACAAAGGGATGACGACCTTGGCATTCCCGAGCATCAGTACTGGAATCTATGGCTATCCATTCGATGAAGCCGCCAGGATTGCCATTACCGCCACTCGCGAGTTCGCAGGAAAGCCCACTGGCCTCCGCGAGGTGACGTTTTGTTGCTTCTCAGAGGACGACTTGAAGGTCTACGAGAAGCTGCTCGACGAAGCGCAAGGAACTGAGAGGAGAGGTTGACGATGGGTTATCGAATCCTTTGTGTCCTGTGCCTTGCCGGTGTCCTCCTGTCGGGGTGTGCCACGGAAAGCAAGGACGCGGCGAAGCGCGATGTGGCCGGGCCGTATCAGACCTGGGACGATGTCATTAAGCGATGGGTCGGCGGACAGGTCACCGACCTCTATGTGGAACTCGGCCCTCCCAATCTCCACCCCCATCAGATGGAGGATGGCACGATCCAGATGGTCTGGGACTTCGCCATCGATCGCATGCCAGGGCAGGCGGACGCGTACGAACTCCTTCCTCTGTACGGCGGCAACGTCAATTGCCAGCTCCATTTTTTTGCGGATCAGACCGGGAAAATCCTCAGGGGCGAACGCGTGGGATGTGCCTAAGCCCCTGCGGGCGCCACTCTCCTCCGCCGAACCAGCCCGGGTTTTCCAACCCGTCGTCGTTCTCTAGCCTCCCGCGTCATCCTGCGCTACAATCCCACCATGCAGATGCCTATCAAGGACGTGGAGGATCTCCGGTGGCTGCTGGGCCATACGGGCGGATTCCGGGGCGGCTATGTCACCGATGTGCAGATGTCGAAGCGCCGTCTGTTCGATGAAGGATCGGGCCGCGAAGTGCTTGCCGATACCGTCGTAACGGTGGTCATGCGGTACAGTCTTCGCCACATGGAACGAGTGGCAAAGCTCACCATGAGAGGGGTCACCGATTTTTCAGTGTTCGAGCAGGAGGGCGCCGACTGCTCCAGCCTCAGCGTGATTCACGCGGAGTGTACGGCCGGGAAGCTGCGATTCTGGTTTGATCCGCAAGGGGAACTGTACGTGGTTTGTGACGAGGCTCAGCTCGAGGAAGTGTCAATGCCGTCGAGTGATGACCGAACGCGTGAACCGGTCGCGCGTTGGACCTTCCAAAGTCCAACCGCCGAATGGCCGACCATCGAGTGGCTGCTCGGGGAGTTGGATAATGCCGGGATGCCCTGCTCATGGAAAAAGGCCAAGGCGCCGCAAGCAGATGCATCGCTGATCCGGTGGGAGGGAGCTTTGTTGCCGGCCCATGGCGCGGATGCCATTGAACAGTCTGCGGTGCACGTCATGCTGTACGGACCGCTGGATGGACCGGGATTCGGGATGCTGCTGCACGTGAATGGCTCGCACGGGACGGCGGCGAACCGTTTGCTATCCTGTCTGTCCGATCTCATCGTGCGCCGGTTTTCAGGGCAATGCCTGGTCGGCAATACGATCATTCCCGGCGGAGAATGGCTCAGTTGGAAGTCCTTGGAGCAGCTGCGGTGGACGAACACGCGGAAAACGGACCAGTAGCCGGTCAGGCGAGCGCTTCTTCGTTCGTGGCTCCGGCCCCAAGCGCGCTGGGGGTGTAGACCGTCGTCCCGTTGGCGTAGACGGCGCCTTTCTTATGCGTGATGCTATGCCCGTTCTTGCAGTTGACGCATTCGACAAGGGCCCAAAAGCGGAGAGGATTGACGTTCTGCTTCCGGGCCACGTGCAGTTCCGTGCCATCCAGCACGTTATCCAATGAGAGGTCGGTCCGCCAGCCCAGATGCTTCGTCAGTGGTGAAATCACTTTCTCGACAGCCGCCACCATCTTATTTTCGTTGCTGAAATGATTGAGCATGATAATGCGGCCGCCGGGACGGCAGACGCGGATCATTTCACTGACCACTTTACGGTAGTCGGGGACGGCCGTCACCACGTAGGCCGCCACGACGGTATCGAAGGTGCTGTCCTCGAATTCCATGGCGCCGGCGTCCATGCGATGCAAGGTCACGTGGCTCATTTGATGCTCGGCCGTGCGCTTCCTGGCGATTTCCAACATGCCTTCTGAAAAATCGATGGCGATGATCTCGCAGTGCCGAGGATACATGGGGAGGGCGATGCCGGTGCCGACTCCGACTTCAAGGATCCGCTCGTTGGGTTGGACGTTTAGGTTGCGGATGGCGGACTCACGTCCTTCGTGAAATACCTTGCCGAAAATTTTATCGTATACACCGGCGTAGGACGTATAGACCCGCTCGACCTTGTGCAAATCCATGTCACCTCCAACCACACATCAGACTCCTGCTTCTGCTCGAAGCAGGGAGGAATTGCGAGAATATTCCAGGAGAATCCGTACCGGCGGAGCGCCTGAATGGAGCGAGGAACCCGCCAACCCAAAAAACCTTCGCTACAATAACCAACTCCAGATAGCGAGTCAACAGAATTGATTTGGACCTAGGGAAATGCTAGGGCATTCAGCCTTGCGTCCGGCTATGATCAACCATTGACGGTTTCTTACACTGCGGAAGCGACTAGGGCCATGATCCTTGCGGGACTGTTTGCAGGAGTCCTGTTCCTCGGGTTGATTCTCGGAGACTGGCTCTATTTTGTCAGCCTGACTCCGGATGCCGGACGTTATGGATGTGGAATTGGCCGCACCGTGGATCGATTTTCCTTACAAGGTCTGATGCGCCTTGAAGCCCGCGTCGATGCGGATGGCGCCCTCACACTTCCCCACGGCATTGCCCGGTATTACCCAGAGATCCGGCAGATTGCACTACGGCCACAATATCGGTTGTTCGCCGTGGGTTTTCGAACGGCCTGGCCGCTCAAGGGCCTCATTCACTTGATGCCCGACGAACAGGGAGTTCGTGCCGTGTGCATCAAGCGAGTTCCCTGGTCGTCAGCCATCATTACCCTGGTCTGGTTTCTTCTCGTCGGGCTGGGCACCACGGCTTTCATGATCACCTACGGAACGCAAGGTGGGTTCGAGTCGCTGAGCGGTCTCTTGATGGGCGCTGGCATTTTAGGCGTCGGGCTGCTCGTGTTCGCATTCGGGATTGTGACCGTCATGTTCTCCTATCGGCTGGAGAGCAGTCGTCTCGCTCAAGTGTACGACGAACTGAAAGCCGTCGTGGATGATCCGACGAGTGTCTCCTCAGGTAGGCCCAGGGGGATTTGACGCGAACAGGTCCAGAAAATGGTCGTACTCCGCGGGCAGCCCGAGACCCTCTCTGTTCCGCGCCAAGCCTGCAATGATGCCGCGATGTTTCTTGGCGAGTCCCGACGTTTCGAACGCCCGGCGGAACTGTTCCCATTTCTGCCCAGGATCTTGCGCAAGACGAACCCGTTGAGCGTTCGGCAGGCCGTGCACATTTGTCGTCAGGGAACGGATGGCCTTCTCGACACTTTCGTAGGGAGGCGCCAGTTTGAGCTGCGAGTAGAACGTTTCCAAATGAGCGCGGAATTCTTCGCGGAGCGCCAGAACGAGATCCGATTGGGCGGCGGTCGGGTGGGTCATGGCGAAGAATGATACGGTATGCTCGTGGACACTGACAATGGCCACGGAATCACGTGGGCGCAGCAAGGTATGAGGAGGTCAACTGCGGGCAGCCGCGGCTTTCAGCGGGACCCCGGTCCATGTCCCCCCGGCATCAGTGGAGCGATAGAGGCCGCTTCCGTTCGTGCCGGCATACAATGTCCGAAGGTCTTTGGGGTCCATCGCGAGCGCCCTGATGTTGAGACTGGCCAGTCCCTCATTTCTGGCCGCCCATGTATTCCCGCCATCATCGCTCTTCCAGATACCGCCGGGTCCTCCGACATAGAGCACTGACGGATCGGTGGGGTGGAGCACGATGCTACTGATAAACAGTTCGGTGATCGATCGCCCGATCCGTTCCCAGGTCTCTCCCTTGTTGCTCGTGCGATACAACCCCTTGGTTGTTCCCGCATACACGACGTCGGTATTGACGTGGTTGATTTCGATGGCGTTGACCCCGAGGGCCATGGAAGCCATCAGTTCGCTTTCGGGGATCAGGCCATTGTTGATTTTCGTCCAGGTCGTTGCGCCATCCTCCGAGCGGTACATTCCGCCAGTCGTGCCTCCATAGAGCACAGCGGGGTCCTTCGGATTGATGGCGATCGCGGTGACGATGTGGACCTCCTTCATCCCGTTCATCCGCTCTTCCCACTCACGTCCCGCATCTTTCGTATAGAAGGCGCCGACAGTGGTGGCGGCGTAGATTTTCTCGCTGAGAGCCGGATGAAAGACGAACTGATTGACAAATGACACGTGTTCTTTGAGGCCGACGTTGTGCGGCAGCCAATGCTGCCCCCCGTCCGGACTCTTATAGACTGCGTCGCCCATCGTGCCGGCGTAGACGGTTGCGGGCAGCTGAGGATCGATCGCCACCGTCGTCACCCGCCGGGCACTGAAGCTTGGAAATTTTTCCCAGGAGCCTCCGCCGTCGCGGGATTTGTATACGGCGTCATTGGTGGCCACATACAGAATCTTCGGGTTGGTGGGGTGCAGGGCAATTGACACGATGGCTTCACTGTCCTTCTGACAACCGCTGAGCCAAAGCATCAGAAGGATGGCCAGATGAGAGAACATCAACATACGGCAAAGCGGCATGCGCGTGCCCTCGTCCCTACAGCTTCTTCGAGAATCGTTCGGCGTATCCGGTCAACTCCATGTAGCCCAGGCCGGTGATAGGCTTACCGCCGGAGGTGCCCACACTCTCGATTGCCCCTTCCCAGTACGTCACCTGGGTGCTGCGATTTGTCCGAAGCTCTTGCTCGTCCATGCGTGGAATCAGTTCGAGCGTAAGGTTTTTCGACGGCACGGTCAGTCGCCATCGCTGCGGGTAACGAGCGTTGCTGTGCGGACTGGTCCAAAAGGTGGTCGGCTCCAACGTGAAATCCTTGAGGGATAGAGAATGCGATCCGCCGTCCCGGTTGATGAACGTGCCGCTCGAGACGGGATGGGCTGACCCGTCGGCACGCCGCAGGCGATAGAGCATCACCTCCGTCTGATCGGCCATCTGGAGACTGAACCAATCCCATCCGACGAGGTCCGGACTCAAGTCGGCGGATCCGAACTCGTGGTCCATCCAACTGGTCCCCGCGACCTCGAACGATTCGCCACCGATCGTGAGGCTTCCCCTCGTCGCCAGATTGGTCCACGAATAGTAATGGGATGACTGTCCGCTCTCGGTGCCCTTGCGGCTGATTCCTGCGGTGCCGTGCACGACCAAGGGTTTGTCAGGCACGACGGTCAACGCGATGGCGAGGTCACCCTCGGAGGCTTCGAGGATCTGCGCCGGGGCGTCACGTCCAGACGCCTGCGGCCCGAGCGTTTCGGTGCGCCATCGATCAATCCACACGTGCAAGCGCTCAGCGTCTGCGCCCGCTTTGCCGAGAGCGGCCCGGCTGAGCTTTTCCGCATAGTGAAACCGGCCCTTCTTGAGGTCACTCACGGCAAAGTGCGCGAGATACAGCTGTGTGATGGACCATTTCGAGGGCAATGTCTCGACCTGATCCTGCGGGATTCCGCGACGAAAGAACGTGAGTTGGTAGCCGAAAGCGCGGCCGTCTTTCGCCGTGAGGTTCCCCGTGTAGTACCACCATTCGGTGCGGAATGTATCGTGCGAGCCGTGGTCGCGTGGGAATTGGTAGCGATACCCTTCTCGTGCCTGAGTGAACGGATCGCTGTCCGCCGACACGGTGGGAACGAGAAAAACGCCGCAGATGAGAAACAGCAATCGTGGCCCGACAGTCATCACAGCGTTTCCGTGTACGAGGTGTGGCGCTTATAACATGCGGCGGCTGAAAGCCACAAATCGCCAGTAATGACGAGGGATTTCTGCGCTGTCTGCGCGCTCGAAAACGGCTATCTCGCCGTTGACAATTTTGCCGGCCATCGGCTATCGTGGCCACATGCAAACCGATCGCGAGCGGGAACATCACGAACCGGAGCCGTCCGACAAGAGCGCGCCGTTTCCTATTCCCTCTCAGATCCCGGTGTTCGCGCTTCCAAACGTCGTCCTGTTTCCCAAGACCTATCTTCCCCTGCACATCTTTGAGTCGCGGTATCGGCAGATGGTTGACGACGCCGTCATGGGCGGACAGTGTATCGGCATCGCGCTGCTCAAGGAAGGCTGGGAGTCGGAATATTACGGCAATCCTCCAGTGTTCACGATGGGCTGCGTCGGACGGCTGGTCAGTGTGCAGCCGCTCGCGGACGGCCGATCCAATATTCTCCTCCAGGGTCTGGAGCGATTTGAGATTACCGAAGAATTTCAGGACAAGCCCTATCGTCGCGCCTCGATTTCGCTGATGGCGAGAGAAGCGGAGCCTTCACTGGATCCTGCCGTTCGGCAACGGCTGGTATCGACGCTGGAAGAGTATCTCCGGTCACGTCAGGATGCCCCGACTTGGCAAGGCTGGTTTCGCGAAGACGTGAGTGACGACATCCTCGTCAATACCCTATCCACCTATCTAGATTGCACGCCGCTGGAGAAGCAATTCCTGTTGGAAGCCCTGAGCCTCCATCAACAGGCTCGCCGCCTCAGCGATCTCATTCAATTCCTGATGCATGATCATCATGGCGCGAAGGGCTGGGGGTGATGGATCGGGCGGTCGCGATCGATGTCTCCCATCTGTCCAAATCGTATGACGGCCATCTCGCCGTCAAGGACATCTCATTCCAGGTCTATGCCGGCGAAGTATTCGGTCTCCTGGGCCCGAACGGCGCCGGTAAAAGCACCACGCTGCGCACACTGATCACCCTTCTCTCCCCGACGTCCGGGTGCGCCACGATCTTCGGCCTCGATAGCGTGCGCGATGCCGATCGCGTCCGGCAGTTGATCGGCTATGTCCCGCAAGAGCGAGCCATCGACCGGTTTCTTACCGGCAGAGAGCATTTGGAACTGCTGGGGGCCTTGTATCACCTCAGGAAGGACGAGGCGCGCCGGCGGATCGGCGAATTGCTGAAGCTTGTGGAACTCGAAGCGCACGCCGATCGTCCGGCAAAGACCTACTCGGGAGGGATGAAACGCAAGCTCGATATTGCCTGCGGTCTCTTACCCAACCCCAACGTCCTGTTTCTCGACGAACCGACCCTAGGCCTCGATGTACAGAGCCGGCTCAAGATCTGGGATTATATCCGGCTGTTGAAAACGCGCGGCATGACGGTCGTCATGACGACCAATTATCTGGAAGAGGCCGATCAGTTGTGCGACCGGCTGGCGATTATCGACGGTGGCGTGATCAAGACCATCGGTTCCCCCCTCGAACTCAAGGTCGGGCTGGGCGGAGACATCGTCTCGCTGACGCTCAAGGAAACGGACAAGATTCCGTCACTGGAATCGGCGTTGAAAGGCCAACCTGCGATCAAGGCAGTCAGAGCGACGTCGAAAGGCCTTGACATCCGTGTCGAATCCCCCGAAAAAGCGCTACCCATTATCCTTGAATGCGCCAACCGTGCCGGGTGCAGCGTCGAGTTCATCCAGTACAATCGGCCGCGCCTGGACGACGTGTTTCTCGCGCACACGGGCCGACGCATCGAAGAGGTCCCGGCGAGTGATGGGCCATGAGCCGTGAGACACATTCCAACATTGGGTAGATCAACGTCATGAACCAGTATTGGCAGGAAATCAGCGCCTTGACGATGCGGTGGGTGCGCCGGCTGAGCCGCGAGAAATTCAGCATGCTCTTCACGCTCGTCCAGCCCATGCTGTTCTGGCTGATCTTTTTCGGCAATCTCTTCCAGCGCGCCGCCGATTCGCAAGTGACACAGGCCCCCAATTACATCAGCTTTTTAGCGGCAGGCGTCGTCGTCATGACCGTGCTCAATAACGGCTTGGCCGGCGGGGTGGATTTGTTGTTCGACAAGGAGAACGGCTTTTTGGAGCGGCTCATGTCGACGCCGATCCATCGAACCTCCGTGATCTTGAGCCGGTTCCTCTTCGTCATGACCATCACTTCGCTTCAAGTGTTGGTCATCCTCGCGGTGGCCTTTCTGTTTGGCGTACAGCCCGCGACCGGCTTACTCGGCATCGCCGCCATCCTAATCATCGGCATGATGTTCGGCGTGGGGTTGACGGCGATCTCGATGGCCATGGCGTTTTCGGTCAAGAGTCACGGGGATTTCTTCTCTGTGCTGGGCTTTCTCTCGCTACCGATGATATTCTTGAGCTCAGCCTTGGTGCCGTTGACCGCCATGCCGGGCTGGATGAGCCTGTTGGCACAATTCAATCCGATGACCTGGGTGATCGACGCGGTGCGGCCGCTGATACTCTCCAGTTGGAGCGAAGCGCTTCCACACGTGGCGATGGTCGTGGTGGTGATGATCGTGTTCGACGCGCTGTGTTTGTACGGCGGCGCCAAAGCCTTTCGCCGGGCCATGGGATAGGGCCGCGGCACATTGACCGTCATGCGGATGGGCTGGTAAGAAGAGAACGATGGTCATCCCAGAAAGTCAGATCCGCGCCCTGATCCGACTCCTTGCCGACGAGGACGAAAAAATCGTCCAGACCATCAGCGGCCGATTGATCGATATCGGTCCTTCGGCGGTTCCCCTCCTTCAGGAAGCTGAAATCGAACAGCCGGAAATGGCGGCACGCATTGCCTCGGTGCTCGAAGAAATCCGCGGAGGCAAGCTTGAAGACGAACTGATCGCGCAAGCGGCGTTGCCGGAGGACCGCATCGATCTGGAGCACTGCGCTTTTCTGATCGCGCGGTACGCCTATCCGTCGCTGGACGTGCCGGGGTATGTCCGTCAGCTGGACGAGATGGCACAGGAAGTGCGTGACCGCATCGGGCCGCGTGCTTCCGGCGAGGAAACCGTCAAGACGCTGAACCGATACCTGTTTGCTGAGCAGGGGTTCAAGGGCAACACCAAGAATTACTATGAAGTCGAAAACACCTACCTGAATCGCGTCATTGACCGGCGCACGGGAATTCCGATCAGCCTCTCCATCGTCTATCTGTTGATCGGCAAGCGCCTGCGCCTGCCTGTGCACGGCATCGGCATGCCGGGACACTTCCTCGTCAAATATGAATCAGACCGCTACAAAATTTTTGTCGACTGCTTCAACGGTGGCGCACTGCTCACCGAAAAGAACTGCCAGCGCTTCTTGACCGAAGCCGGGTACGGCTTCGACGAACGGTATCTCCAGCACAGCGCCGTGCGTGCGATCCTCTCGCGTATGCTCAAGAACCTCCTCGCGATCTATGCGAAGCTGGACGATACTCTCCGCCAAACCCGTCTGACGAAGTTCATGGAAATCCTAGGCTGTGAGATCAAGGAAGGCGGACTGTAGGGCGTTGAAAACCGCCCCAGGCTTCGTTCTCGCATCGCTCAGACCCTCGACGTACCTGACAACGTACGCCTCGGTCCTTCGCTCGCTGTGGCCTTGCCTGAGTCGGTTTTGAACGCCCTACGGGTCTTTAGATCTAGATTTTGATTCGCAGTAAATCTTTCGCCTTTGTAATCTGCCCGTCGAACGCCTCTCCTGCCTGTGCCTTGACGTCGTATCGCTCGGCAATCGGATAAAAATGCGAGAGGATGAGGCGGCCCACGCCGGCTTCACGGGCCACCTGTCCACACTGGCCGGCGTGCAAGTGCACGGGATTTGGCCGACTGGCCGGGAACGAACAGTCCAACACGGCGAGATCCGCGTCGCCGCAGAGCCGCACGAGCGGGGAGCAATATTGAGAATCGCCAGAGTAGGCGAGCGCTCTCCCTTGGTATTCCACCCGGTACCCGAGGCAATGCAAGCCGGGCACATGAAGCACGGTGGTGGGAATGATTGTTGTGGCTCCAATGCGGAAGGCACGATTCCCCAGGTCTCGGTAGCGGATCGGGAACGGCGTCTGATCAAACCCGGGCAACAATCCGAACATCGTACGGAACAGACGGCTGGTCCCCGGCGGCCCCATCACGGTCAACGGCGGCCGAGACCCGCCTTCAAATTTGGCGAAAATGATCTCGTCGAACAGGTAGGTGATGAAGTCCGAGAAGTGATCGGCGTGAAAGTGCGAAAACAGGATATGCGTAATACGATGCCGGTTGACACCGGTTTTGACGAGATTCATGAGCGTGCGCGGGCCGAAATCCAGCAACATGACCTGGTCGGTGTGAATGAGATAGCCGGCGGCGGCTCTTGTTGGATGGACATTCGTGCCGGATCCAAGGATGGTAAGGCGCATAGCGTGGCTGCCGCTCAGATCTGCCGATGCCGGGCGCGCCCGGCGCGATCTTAGCTTTGGCCGTTCTCCCTTGATTGAAAGCTGTCGCGCATCCGGATGAGTAGCCGCCGCGCGGTCTCCACCTCCTGCTGCGAGAGGGCCCGTTCGAAAAAGGGCCGGATGAAGGCAATGTGGGCTGCGAAGACCTTCTGAAACACGGCATGGCCCTTCTCCGTCA
>JAICVE010000101.1 GCA_025935475.1 Nitrospira sp.
CTGCGTTTGCGCGATCCGCGCGGCGACTCCTGGTTGATCGTTGGTAATCGGGATTGCGAGCAATGGTACACTGAGGCGTCGCTTGCAGCGCTTTGTTCGGCCCAGACTCGGCCAGCAAGACCTCAGCAGCTGGTTCATGCGCGTCTGCCCCCCCGTTTTCCTAGACTGCTACGCCTCACAAGCGCGCTACCCCATAAACGCGTGGACAATCTGATTAAACTTCGCTGGATTCTCCAACCACATAAAGTGGCTGCCACCTTCGGGCTCGTCGAAGATCTCGACCCGTGCCCCCGGGATCTGCTGGCCAATCCATTCCTGCGACTTGGAGGCAAAGAAGCTCGCCCTGCCACCGACAACCAGGGTGGGAAGCGTGATCCGGGGAATCACATCCCGCCAGTCCTGCGCGCAGTGATCCACTAACAAGCGCGCAGCATAGCGGCGTGGAAACTTGAGGTTTTCCGCGAGCACCCAGGCGCGCTGCTCCTGCGGGAAGGCAGCGGTGAAGAAGGCATTCGTAATAAAGTTCTCAGTCGCCTTGACCCCCTCCGGGCCACTGAGTCCGGCGGCCATGTCATAGAGCGAGGTGGGATCGAAGAGGGTGCCGGCAGGGGCTTTTTCCTCGTCCGTCCAGCCTGGCCCGGCGGTGGCTGTCGGCGCCTGGTCGATGAGGATTAGCTTTGACAGCCGGTCACTGCCGAAGTGCTCCCAGTAACTCCAGATCACCGAGCAAGCCATGGAATGGCCGGCTAGGGTGACATCTCGGAGGTTGAGGGCCACTAAGGCATCGTGCGTATCGATGGCTAGCCGGGCAATTCTGTAGCCGTGGGCGGGCTTGTCGGACTCCCCATGGCCGCGCATGTCCAGGGCGATCACCCGGTAGTACTGGCCCAGCCCGTCGAGCTGGGGCTGATACATGACCGCCGTCTGGGACCAACCGGGGATCAGGACTAGCGGTTGCCCAGCGCCCGCCTCCCGGTAATGGAGCCTAACGCCGTCACTGGTCGTGACGTGACCTGCTTTTCTCGTCATCTCGGTCATTGACGTCCCCTCCCTTCAGTCGGCTTTATGCGGAGACTGAAAGCTTCCTCGATGAGTCCTGCGGCCACCGCGAGACCGTCGGTGTAGGATATCGACTCACTTAAGTGCACCGCGTTTGCTCGAAGCGTGGAGTCTTCCACTGTCTGCATGATTAGGGCAGGGAGGTCGGAGGAGGAGAGGTTATCTTGCGAAAGAATCAACCCCACCTCTTTGTGTGCGATGCGCGCGGCGACTCCTGGTTGATCATTGGTAATCGGGATTGCGAGCAATGGTACACCGACCCCAAGAGCCTCCAGCACGGTGTTGAGTCCAGCATGAGTAATACACAACGAACTGCGCTTCAACAGTTCGATTTGCGGCGCGTACGCCACCGTGACAACGTTAGAACCCGTCTCGCCGATCCGTTCGGGAGTGAGTTGGTTGCCGATCGCCAGCACAAATTGTAGGTTTTTCAGTCTTCTCGCGCTCGCAGCGATTGCGCGGAATATTTCCGTGACTCCGTTCTGTAATGTACCCATGGAAACATAAACGATAGGCTCGCCTGTCAGCCGCTCCCATGGGAACTCCACCGGTATGCGGCCAAAACCGTCATGCCACGGGCCGGAATAGTGGAATTGCGGCAGGTCTGGCGCGCGATCAAAGTCGAAATCCCTGGGAGTCTGCGTGACCCACAAACGAGGGGAAATAGTGGAATGCGGATTTTTCCAGTCGACGACGAGTCCTGACTTAGCCGCATACTCCCGGGCCATCGCCGTGGTCGGTTCCAATAGCACTCGAAATCGTTCCACATCCTCGCGATTTCTTGCTGTCTCATCCGATCCGGTTGGCCGTCTTCCGTAGAAGCACAGAGGAGAGCGGCCGGTGTAGTCGACATGAAGAGCATTTGAGACATGAACGTAGGGCATGCCAAGATGCTTCGGGATCAATTCTATGTACGGCTGATACTGGTCCAGAACAATGGCATCCGCGCCGGCCTTGCGGAGTGTTTCCGGAAGAGATTGGAACAATGCCTCCGTATATCCCTTCATCATTTCGTTGACGGTGTAGCTGAGAGCTTCCGCTCCGGAAAGACGGCTCAATTGTTGGAGATACGTGCCGAGCGAACCTTGAGGATACGCATCCTCCGCACAGGGGACAAACGGCACCTGAGCAGCGTGAACAAACGGCGCTGCGTCCGGCACCGAAAGGAAGACAACGGCATGGCCACGCCCCTGATATTTACGAGCCAGTGCTGTCATGGGATTGAGATGACCTGGCACGGGCAGACTAAGAAATGCAACTCGCATTTGAAACCTCCATCTCCATAGTAAAGCGCGCCGGGGGCTTTCACGTAGGACACCGAATTATGTCTCCTAACAGCGGTTTCAAAGCGCGCCGGGAGGGAATTCATTGTCAGAATATGTTGCGGTGATGCCGCTTTAAAGCCCTCGTTCGGACCACCGAAATATCGTTCGATGGCAGCGCCGTGCACAGATCCGTCGTTCTGAGCTGAACGCAGAGATAGATCAGCCACGGCGTCATCAAATGATTTGATGTTCTCGTCCATATTCAAAAGATCTCCTTACCTCAATTCACTGCCGACTTGTCGAGTTGCCGACCTCGATACTATGCAGATGCCGATAGTCCTCGATCCGTTCTGGCGCTGGTTCATCGCTGTAGCCGGATGGAACAAGTCACCGCCGTGTGTTGCCGTTCCAGGATTTGTTCCGCTTCTTGCGCAATCATCTGCACAATCGCCTGTGCCGGGCCGATCGTCGTCACGAGCGCTGCGCTCTCGCCCGCCGCCAGGCACATCTCTTCAAAGTCACCGGTTGTTTCTGGTGTCGGAAGGATGGCAGCAAACTTCGGCATCAAATATTCCCGGCCACCAAGCATCGTCCTGCCGATGGTCTGCGGAGGATCGGGCTGTGGAGGCGTCTTTGCGTCATTGCCTTCCCACTCGCGCACTACGCGGTTGCGTATCACGCGCATCGGAGCATCGGGCCACTCGGGACCGAAAATACAAGTCCTCGCAATATCCTCTTCCGTAGCTTCGGTAATCCGGTGTTTGTATTCATCGTGTGCGTTTGATTCAACAGTCGCAACTAGCCGTGTTCCGACGCATACTCCGGCGGCGCCTAAACACAACGCCGCTGCCATACCTCGTCCATCTGCGATTCCGCCGGCCGCAATGACCGGCGCGGGAGTCACAGCATCCACCATACGTGGCAACAAGGTGAATAAACCTGTCGTGCCTCTATTATGCCCGCCCGCTTCGCCTCCTTGAGCAATGATGATATCCACGCCGGAGGCGATGGCCGCCTGTGCCGTTGCAATGGAACTGGTCTGCAGCCACACATCGCATCCCGCGCCTTTCAGCATTCGGACCCACTCGATGGGTGGCGGAGCCCAATGGAACACGACCGCCGGTACGCGCTCCTCTATGCACACTCTAAGGTGGGCCTCGGTAGCGAGCGGACCGAAAGCGATCGTTTCAATAATGAGGTTGACAGCGAAGGGATGGCTGGTCAGCGCTTGCGTCGCTCTGACCAGGTCCCGCAAAATTTCGGGCGGAGCCGCGCCAGCCGCCAACTGGCCGAATCCTCCGGAGTTTGAGACGGCCGCCGCCAGAGGGGGTAGGGCAATGAAGCCCATACCGGCGGAGACAAAAGGCAGCTCGATGCCATAACGGTCGGTAAGTTTTGTGCGAATCATTGTACCCTCGCTTCGCGACGGCAATCATTGGTTGTGCCAGTGTATTTCTGTGCTCGCCTGAGAACACCGTCCCTAACATTTACTTGAATTACAGTCATTGTCTTCTCCTCAGATTTTTGGGTCAGGTTACCATCTACCGGCATGCGCGCCCCCATCCAGATGCACAACCTCACCGTTGATGAATTGCGCCGATTCGAGGTACAGCACCAGCTCCGTAACTTCCTCGGCCTCCCCCATGCGCCCGAGCGGGCTAAGCCCGCGCAAAAAATCATGTGCCGACGGGGAGTGCATCGGAGTGTTGACGACCCCTGGAGCGATGGCATTGAAGCGTATCCCATCGCCGGCGTATTCGATGGCCAGTGCGCGGGTAACGCTCTCCAAGCCGCCTTTAGTCAGGCTGCATAGAGCTGTCGGCAGGCCCGCGACCGGCTGGTTCGCGATCGATGCTGTGATATTGATCACGTGTCCCGATTTCTGCGCCCGCATCTGGGCGACCGCAAACTGCGACACATGAAAAAAGCCGGCGAGGTTCGTCTCGATCACTGACCGAAAGTCTTCCACGGTGTATTCTGTAAAAGGCTTCGGGATGAAAACACCGGCATTGTTGACCAGCAGATCAATCCGGCCAAACTTCCGTATTGCAGTGTCGACTGCCTGTTGGGCCACGTTTGGTTTCCCTATGTCGCCGCTGGCTAGTTGCACGTAATCGTTCTCTGGCAGAATGCTTGATGTTATATGCCGGGAATTGGCAATAACTCTGTACCCCTTCGCGAGCAACTTCTTTGCGAGGTCGAGCCCGATCCCGCGTGATGCGCCGGTGACAACCGCCACCTTGTACTGGTGACCTTGAGGATCGAGCGCAGCGCCCTCAGAAGTCGAGGATTTCGTAATCATCATTGTGTTCCTTTCGTTGCGAGCCATTGGGCCTCCCAGCCTATTTAGAATTCGAGCCACTGCCTGAGCGCCTGCACTTTGTCCATCGTATAGGGAGGAAACAGGTGATCGATCGAGACGTCAGGAGGCGACACTAAAATTGATTTTGCGTGCGTTAGCGAGTCGAATCCGTGCTTTCCGTAGGAGGAGCCCATGCCGGATGCGCCAACGCCTCCGAACGGCATCGTAACGATAAAGACGTGGACGTTGGATTGGTTGACGGCTCCGCCGCCGAACGAGAGGCTCGATATGAACCGGTCAATAGCGATCTGGTTCTGGCTGAAGATGAAGCCGGCAAGCGGCCTGGGCCGGCCCTTGATCGTCGCAAGCGCGTCGCTGAAGTTGGAGTAGCGCAGGATCGGCAGAATCGGACCGAAAATCTCGTCCTGCATGATCTTGTCCGACCAGGCGACTGGATAGAGAATCGTGGGATCGAAATAACGCGCCTTTTCGTCGTAGTTACCGCCCGTAACTATCTTTTCTGGATCAATGAGTGAAGCTAGCCTCTTCACTTCCCGAGCGTTGATGATCCGCGAATAGTCGGGATTCTCCTTTGGCCGGTCACCGTAGAGTTCGACAACCGCTTTCTTGCACTCGGCCACAAACTCGTCCGCAACCAATTCATGAACGTACGCATAGCCAGGTGAGGTACACCATTGCCCACCCCATGCCGTAGCTCCCCAGACAAGCTTCCTGGCCGCATCGTGGAGGTTCGCCGTCTCGTCAACAATGGCCGGGTTCTGGCCTCCCAGTTCGAGTAAGACTGGGGTAAGATGCTCCGCCGCCGCACGCATCACGATCTTGCCCACCCGCGTGCTCCCCGTGAAGAAGATGAAATCAAAGGGAAGCCGTAACAGTTCCGTAGTCTCTTCACGGCTGCCGGAAACGGCTGCCAGGGCTTCCGGCTCGAAGTACCTCGGAATTAGTGTCAGAAGCAGTGTTGCTGTAGCGGGCGCCTCGGACACCTTCAGGATGCACGTGTTGCCGGCTGCTAGCGCGGTAATTGCCGGGCCCAGTAGAGATATTAACGGTCCATTAAACGGACCCACGATTAATGTGACGCCGTACGGCTCGCGATACACGATTCCTTTGTGCCCTGACTTCGCGAGAAACAGCGGCACGGGCGCCTCGACTGGCTGCATCCAGGATCTCAGCTCGGCTTTCGTCACCTCAATGGTGCCCAGGGGCGCAGCTACTTCAAAGATCTTCTCCGACAATGCAGTTTTGAAGTCGCTGCCGACCGCTTCGGAAAGTGCGTCCATGTTCTCGGATAGCATTCGCGAAAGCCGGTCGAGTTGATCGATACGCCATTCATACGACTTCGTAATGTTTGTGTTGAAGTATGCCTTCTGTCGATCGAATAGATCGCTGAAGCGATTTGTTGTTGCTTTCATGTCAACCACGTGATGAATCCCTTCAGGTCCATCAGCACCCATGTCGGGAACATCTAGAACAGCTTTGGATTGTTGATCGTTCAGTTGCATTGTCATTCTCCTTCTTTGTCGTTATGCGTTACGCCGCGAAGTCGGTGCTCATCGATAGGCGGCGCCACAGGTCAAGCTCCTCCTGCACTTTCTTGTTTTTCGCTTCAATGGCAGCCACCGTGTCGCTACCCAGAGGCAGGCGCAGCGGTGCCTTCGGATCGCCACCGATCACGATAATGGCCCTGGCCAACTTGTCCGGGTTGCCTGGCTGGTTATGACTGACGACCTTGGCGACTTCGCGAGTCTTGCCGGCAGCGGTTGCGGCGTAATCGGCGATACGGGCATCACTGATCGCGAGCGATGTCGCATCAAGGAAATCAGTTCTGAAATAGCCGGGCTCGACGATGGTTACCTTCACGCCAAGCGGCTCAAGTTCCGTAGCCATCGCCTCGCTCAGACCTTCCACGGCAAATTTTGTTGAGCTGTAGACGCCAAAGCCCGCAGCGCCGCAATATCCCCCAATAGAAGAAAAATTGATGACATGGCCCGAACGCTGGGTGCGCATCACTGGGAGAACGGCGCGGCTCACCCCCAGAAGACCAAAGACATTCGTGCGGTAGAGTTTTTCAACTTCATCTGCCGTCGCTTCCTCCACCGCGCCGAGCAACCCAAAGCCCGCGTTATTGACCAAGATATCGATACGGCCAAAGCGCGCTACGGCGGCATCGACGCCAGCTTTCGCCTGATCGTCATCCGTAACATCAAGCGCCACGGCCAGAAGATGAGGATGAGCGCCCAGCGTCTCCATAACAGCCTGCGCGTTGCGGGCGGTGGCGACGACATTGTCGCCAGCTTCCAAGGCTTCTTGTGCGATTCTGACGCCGAAGCCACGAGAAGCGCCTGTGATGAACCATGTTTTCGTTTGCATTGCCTTGTCTCCTTTTTGTTGGTTGGCAGTTCGTGTCTGCACGATTCAAGAATAGGCAGAACAGGCGTTTTCTTGAATACACAGAGCTCCACAATAATTGCCTAATTCTCCAGATATTTGATAGACTTCAATTCGGCAGGGTCAGAGGGGCGCAGAAGACATATGATATTGATATAAAGAGAAAATCAAAAATGGATATATTCCGACAGAAAGAATTGGCGGGCCTTATTGATAAATTCTCCAACGGGGACGGGGTACACGCTTGCGCCGTACCGGGCCTCAACCTTATCCGGATATCCGAGATCAATATGCGGATACCGACGCTGTATAACCCGTGCGTTTGCGTGATCGTGCAGGGGGAAAAGCAGGTTCTGCTGGAGAATGAAGTCTATAAATATACCCCGTCAGAATATCTGTCGGTATCGGTTGATATTCCAGTGATCGGCCAGATCACCAAGGCCAGCAGGGAAAAGCCCTATCTCTGCTTGCAGATAGATGTCGATATCCGCCAGCTTGGTGAACTGATCGTACAGACGCAGCAATCAAAAGCGCCCGATTCAGATACCGGTCGTGCTTTATTCGTCGGCAGGGTTGGTCCCAATCTGGGTGACGCTGTCCTTCGCCTTGCGCGCCTTCTTGAAACGCCCAATGACATCGCGCCGCTTGCGCCCATGATCATACGTGAAATTTATTATAGACTCCTGAACGGCGAACACGGCGCGACCATTGCCCAACTGGTCACACAAGGAAGCAACATGCATCGCATAAACAGCGTGATTCAGACGATCAAATCCGATTGCGCGCAGCCCATCCGGGTAGAGGATATGGCCGGTTTTGCGGGCATGAGCGTTTCGTCCTTTCACTTCCATTTCAAGGAAGTGACGGGGATGAGTCCTCTGCAATATCAAAAACGTATGCGTTTGATGGAGGCGCGGCGCCTTATGCTGACAGACGCCATCGATGCCACCAGCACAGCCTATCGGGTCGGTTACGAAAGCCCATCGCAGTTCAGCCGCGAATATGCAAGAATGTTCGGCACGCCCCCCATGCGCGACGTTAAAATGATGCGCGCTGCGCGAGGCGCATAGAGGCGTATTATTCCGGCTTCACGCGATTCCACAGATCGTCAAAGGCGATACTGCGCGAAAAAAACCGGTAAGAAGATCAAGGGCAGTGGTTCCGTGTGATGTAGATCAACATGTGTTCTGGACTTAAGCAATCTTTTGAAGAAAGAATACCTCATTCAGAGATAAACCAGACTGCAGAACTCCTAATGCCACCGCAGGGACTTGATGTGTTGTAAAGTGTACGCGAACGAAATTATGCACAATCCAGTAGACATCCAATCTCTCTTGCAGTCGTGCCTGGTTTTTTGCATAGGTATTGGTGCGTCGGCGATACGCAGCACAACGTCGACGTAGTGATGTATTGAAGGCTTCCAGATGATTCGCATGAATATCTGTGGTGGCTATAGGCTGTGCGGTGTCGGGATGCTCTGGATAGGGGGCTTGATACTTGGGTCGTTTGCGACCGCGCTTATGCTGTTGCGACCCTTTATTCTTGAGTCGTACTTTGACGCCTTTGCACAGGGTCTTC